>NZ_JAWOBM010000036.1:0-64973 GCF_046498025.1 Halorubrum sp. | reverse complement strand
GACGACGCGCTTGACGCGGACGACCTGAAGCGACAGGAAGCGATCGACAAGGCGATCCGCGCGGTCGAGCGGCACGGTATGACCTACGCGGACGCGGGCGACCTCGTGGGCTACTCCGCGGCATGGGTGTCGGACCGGATCGCTGAATACCGCGACGGCGAGCACGGAGGATCGGGGAATGAGATCGAAGCGTGAATCGCTGGACGCGGAGACGATTCACTCGTTCATTCACACACCCGCCCCGGCGCATATCTTATTTTATACGCGGGCGATCGCGGCGGGGGGCGCGAATCCGCGCGGGGGGATCGCGACCGGATTCGGTCGATCGACGTTCGACTCGCGGGGAGATCTCGAGCTGCAACCGCAACCCAAACGGATCGACCGATGAGTTACGACCCCGCGATCGTCGGCTACTACGGGAAGCTCGTCGAGACCTGGGCGGCCGACAACTATCCGATCGTGCTCGACTATCCCGAGGTCGGCGGGCTCAAGTTCGACGCGACCGACGAGGAGGACGGTCGGCCGTGGGACGTGAAGGGCTCGATGGTGAATGGGGTCCGGCCGACGTTCAAATTCTGGGAGGATCAGCATCGGACGCTCGGTCGAGAGGATGGTGGGTATGTCTTAGTGTGGTATCGAGCGGAGGGACGGGAGATTACCGTTGTGTCGTCGCGGAGCGTTCGTGCGAGGATGCTAGAAATCGACAACTGGACGAATCCTGGCGAGACACATTACCGGTCCCACTCACGGGAGGCGCAAATTGCGGCTAGTCAGTTACGTTTGTGAAATTTCTCCAGTTGTGCTGAGGTTAAACTCTGCCGGTGGAGAGTGGTTAGATACGATCTGGTACGATGGGCTGGAAGACAGAATCCGGCGGGAACTCAAGAAGACGGCGCACCGTCACACCGACAGCAATCCGGACAACTTCAAGATCTGCGAGAAGTAGCGCGCGAACCTCTACAGTAGGACGAATGGTACGAGTTCCTTATGTCCCGGTGGTGCATGATTGGGGTGTAGATATTGAAAACGACAGTCGTTCAGCACCACAGCTACTGACGCTTCGACCGTACGGCGACAAAACTAGTTATGAACAGATGAGGCAAAAGTATACCATAAGCGTATTCGGTTAACCATTTCTGTTTGAATTAACTTGTAAATCGACCATCATTCTAGTGAAATAATCGATTTTGCTTTTTCCGAACAGCATATGGAGATTTATGTATATTACAAAATAAAAATAGATTGCAACTAAAGTGTATAGAAAAATATTGGCCATCTGTGTTTCACCTCTCGCGAGAATACCTATGAGTATTATAAATATAGAAAAGCTGAGAGATATTTTCATATTTTGGGTGAATTTGAGTAGAGATCCAGATCGGCGAGTCTCTGTTGAAAAATGATTCTCCATATATGACTGAAATGAGAGATATATTCGTTCTACAGATTCTCTCTCAAAGTCGCACCCAGTTTGGTTCATCAGATCCGCATGTAGTGCCGCATCATTAGAGCTGTGTGTGAATTCTGGTCTAGGGACTTCACCCAATAATCTCGATTTTATCGGTGCCCACTTTCCACAATTTCTTCCAGCACGTCGTCGATCAAACCAGCGAAGATCACTCTCCTCACCCCTCCAATAGTACATGTAACGGTGGAACTGTTTAGGAACTGGAAAGTGATGACGACGCAATAGGTCGATTGATTCGCCTACAATGATAGAAAAAATGAGAAAAATAATAAGAGAACCATCAAACTGATATAATTGCTCGAGATTTTCAAGGTCTAATGCTCCTGCCACAAGCGATAGTGAAATGATTGTGCCCGGAATTACTCTGGTAATCCAATCATATAGCCCTAATCCAGATGATATCTCCGAGTATGACATTATTTATGATCTATACCGGTCTGTGCCGTAATTGTATTTACTGATCCGGTTGGGGTTTTACGAGTTTTCTGCTTCGCAGCGTACAAATGTGACTGAGAAAGCGGAGGGGTATCTTAGAATCTGTGGCCTTAGCCACACCCCTAACTGTCGACCGACCCCCCGGTGTCGGTTCGATAGCGATGCCGAGCTCGTAGAGCCCGGATCGGCGCTTGTGTTGCGGTCGAGATCACCGCGACCTCGCCGGTCGCGAGGGTCGATCGCGGCGAAAATGGTCGGAAAAAGAGGATCGAGGTAGTGTTGCCACTCACGAGGAGCCGCGCTAGCCGAGTTTCTTGCCGACCCCCCACGCGCTCCGCGCCGGCCGGATCTTCGGGCCGGCGTCGTCGCGGTAGTGCGTCACCGCCTCCTTGAGCCGCTCCGGATCGCGACCGGCGTCGACCCAGTACCGTTTCAGCCGCGACACGAGCTCGCTCCAGGACTCCCCGGCGAGGTTCCCCATCCGAACCCGGAGGTGCGCCTCTCGCTCGTCGACGTGAATCCCGTTCGCTTGGCAGAACGCGATCAGCTCGTCCGTGCGCTCGTCGAGCGACCGCCGCTCGGCGTTCTGCACCGCGTTCGCCGCCGCGCTCATCGCGTTCCGGACGCCCTTACGGGCGGCGTCGAGCGCCTCGACGACCTGCTCGGCGACGTGGTGCGACCGCAACGCCACCGACCCCTGCTCGCGAACGACCATGTCCTCGATCCGCCGGAGCCCGCGCCGGACGCTGTCCGGGTGCCAGTCGTGTTCGTCCGCGATCTCCGCGGGGGAGACGTCGCCGCCGTCGGAGACGAGCGTCTTCAGCGAGTCCCACTCGACCGGCGAGAGCCCGTCGGCGAGCTGACGAACGACCACGTTCCGCTGATCGCTCTCGACGCGTTCGAGGTTCAGCGGGAGCACTCGCGACCGGTCGACCGTCACCGCCTCGAAGTATGCGTCTTCGACGAACGTGCGACCGCCGCTCGGTCCGTCGTCGTCGAGCGGCTGCGTCGGGAGCCCCGCCTCGTTCAGCGTCGCGAGGATCGCCTCTTCGAGCTCGGCCGAGATCTCCTCGTGGTCGACCGGCCGGAGCGTCTCGTTCCACCGGCTCGACTGATACGACGCTTCGAGTTTGGGGTGCGCGAGCGGGTGACCGTCGGGAAGCGACTCGGCGTTTCGCGCGTAGTAGTGCTTGAACTCCTTCGGGATCCGGTGGTCCGGGAAACACTCGCGGACCCGCTTCGGTCCGAGCGTCACCGTGTGGTAGTAGCCGGCGCGCTCCGTGTCGTCCTGGACGAGCTTCCGGTAGCCGGACCGGTCGCTTTCGAGGAGGTGGCCCATCCGCGCGAGTGGTCCCTCGCGACTGTGGACCGGCCCGGACACGTCGCGATCGAGCCGGACGTACCGCGCCGCGTCCATCACGACGCTGTAAGCCTCGTTGCGGTTCGCGAAGTGCATCGGGTCAAGCGTCACCGCGCCGGCCGCCCGGTGGATCACCGTCTCGACGCGATCGAACTCGACGTTCGACGCGTTCACGCGGACGTTCACCGCGTCGCCGAGATCCCACATCGGACGAGCGACAGAACTCCCCGATTCGGACTCGAGGCCTCGCCACCGCGGCTGGATGAGCGCCTTCACCTTGCGCTCGCCCGTCTCGTCGTCGACGACCGCGTTCAGCCGGAACTCCCGGAGCGTGTCGAACTCGACGCGAGTCCCGTCCGGCGTCTCGCCACCGTCCGGTGGTGTGAGCCCGGACTCTTGGTAGGAGAGCGTGACGCGCCACTCCTCGCCGTCGAGCCGGAACGTCCCGCGTCGGCTCCCCGTCGCGTCGCAGAGACGCGCGGCGCCGAACCACGGTCCGAGCCCGTCGTCGTACACGTAGTTCGCCATGTACTCGTGCGGGGCCGTCTCGACGGCCTTCACCGAATCACCTCGCGGCGCGGGACGACGATCGGGCGCTTCGTGCCGTCGACGAACACGGCGCCGAGCGGCGTCCACGGCGCCCGGTCGGACGGGTCGGTCGAGTCGCAGATATCGACGAGCGCCGCGGCTGGCGCGATCGCCAGAACGTACCGACACCGGTCGCAGGTGTACCCGCGGACGTTGATCGCGTCGCCGTCGACGCGGCGCGGGTTCTGGTTCGCGAGCCGGAGCGTCGGAACCGCGGGCGCCCCGAGCGTCTCGGTCACCTCGGACTGACAGCGGGGACACGCGGCGTACTTTCGGTCGCCGTCCCACCGAGCGACCGGTCGGCGGAGTCCATAGCCCACGGTGCTCACGCGAACACCACCACCAGATTCACCGCGGCGACGACGGCGCCGATCGTCGCGATCCCGAGTCCGACCCACGCGGGCGTCTCCAGGGCGTCGGCGGCGACGGGCCACGCCAGCGAGGCGACCGCAACACAAGCGCACATCCCGACGACCGTCGCGAGTTCGCCGGTCGAGAGCAGCTCGTGCACGACGGGATTCGCCTCGACGCCGACGCCGACGGTCCGCGCGGCGAGGATCGTCGTCAGCGCGTCGAGAACACCGTGACTCGTGAATATCGCGGTGGCCTCTCCGTACCGATCACGCATCGATCTCCCCCAGCAGGTAGGCCTGAACGCAGTAGGGCCGCGAGCGACCGACGATCGCGCCGATCTCGTCGAAGGTGAGATCGGTCCGCTCGCGGAGGCGAACGATCACCAGGTGCCGATCGATCGCCGTCGGATCGTCGTTCACGCCGATCCCCTCCGTTCGGCGTCGCGCTGCCAGCGGAGGTGAACGGCGTCGAGGACGTGGACGCGCGGACCGTGGGCCGGATCGTACAGGTCGGAAGCCCGAACGAACGGTGTCATCCCGAGAGCCCTCCGTTCCAGGGCTCGCCGGCGTTGCGGGCGGGACTCGTCTGCGGGTCCGGCGTCGACACGTCCTTGCCGGCCGCGCTCCCCTCGCAGATCCGGATCCACGAGTCGCACTCGGGGCACCGGTGGGCGCGGTCGTCGGCGTCGCCGTGAACGCGGCCGAACCGCGGCGGGAGGTGGGCGCCGCACTCTAGGCAGTCGCCGGACGCACCGGACGCTCTCCGGAGCTCCATCATGCGACCGTCACCCCGCCGTTGTATCGCAGAATCGCCGGACTCGACGGGTCCGCAGTCCGTGACCCGTTGGGATCAGTCTGAAGGCCCCGATCCGAAACACCCGTACCTCCCGATTTGAGTGGTTTCGAGGGGTCTAGGCGCGACTTCGGATTTACTTCGGAACGGGCCGTGAAGGAATGGGCGCTGCAGGATTTGAACCCGCGACAACTTGGTCCGAAGCCAAGCACTCTATCCAGACTGAGCTAAGCGCCCCTATTCTCTGCTATCTCTCTAGCCGTGTTAAGTCCCGCGATTCCGGAGCGTCTGAACGACCCGCCTGTTTGTCGATCTGGCCCGCGCTCGTGGACGATCAAAAAGAATATTATCGGGACGGAGAAAAGTTCTTTAGTAGATGTGTCTTGGTCGCACGGCCTCCCAGCCGACCGAGTGGCCCGGGTCGCCGCCGTCACTGAGGTGCGCCCATGTATGATCTGAGGCCGCACTTCGAAGAGGAGGTCGAACCCGGGACGAATCTTCTTCTCACCGGCCCACCGCTGACCGGCAAACGGTCCATGATGATGGACGTGCTGGCCACCGGGACCGACCGCGGCGACGGCGCCATCGTCGTCACCACGAAGGACGGCGCCGACCGCGTGTTGAAAGACTACCAGAAGCGGACGCCCTACGGGGGGAAACCGGTCGCCGTCGTCGACTGCGTCACGCGTCAACAGGGCGTCAACGACGTCCGCGAGTCGGACCGGATCAAGTACGCCTCCTCGCCGGTGGACATGACGGGGATCGGGATCAAGCTCTCGGAGTTCCTGCAGGCGTTCGGCGACCGCGGCATCGACCAGAACCGCGTGATGGTCCACTCGCTCTCGACGCTGCTCATGTACTCCGACCTCCAGACCGTGTTCCGGTTCCTCCACGTGTTCACCGGACGCGTGCAGAGCGTGAACGGCCTGGGGCTGTTCAGCATCGATTCGACCTCCCACGACGATCAGTCGATGAACACGCTGAAACAGCTCTTCGACGGCGTCATCACGATCCCCGAAGACGGGGAGCCCGAGATCAGGCTCGCCTGAGCCCGCCGGCAGGTTCGCCTGAGCGCGCCGGGCGTTTTAATCCGCACGCCCGCGTACTCGCGACCATGCCCGTCACCGACGACGAGGGACTCGACCGGCTACTCGACGCCGACACGATCGCCGTGATCGGCTGCTCGACGACGCCCGGCAAGGCGGCTCACGACGTGCCGGCGTACCTCCAGCGACACGGCTATCGGATCATTCCCGTGAACCCGTTCGCCGACGAGGTGCTCGACGAACCGGCGTTCGACGCGCTCGCGGACGTCGAGGCGGAAATCGACTTGGTGAACGTGTTCCGCCCGAGCGAGGAAGTGCCCGAGATCATCGAGACGGTCCGCGAGCGACACGCGGAGCGCGGCGACGCCGGCGCGGCGTGGCTCCAACTGGGCATCAGTCACGACGAGGCGGCCGCCGCCGCGGAGGCGGACGGGATCGAGGTGGTACAGGACAAGTGCATGAAGGTCGAACACAGTCGCCTCCGCGGGTAGAATTAGGTCGCCTCGCGAGCGGAACTGGGTCGCCCCCGCGGGTGGCGAGCCTCCGACGCTGCCGCGGTCCTACCCCTCCCACTCCTCGAACGAGCGGTAGACGCCTTTCGAGGGGTAGCGCTCGGAGGAGTCACAGAAGACGGTGGCGACGGTGTCGTGGGGAGCGTCGATCGCCCCGTCGCGGATGTCGCGGGCGACCCGCTTGGACGCGATCGCGTTCGCGGCCGCGGAGGACGCGACCAGCTGTCCCTCCTCGGCAGCGAGCCGACCCATCTCCTCGTGGACCTCGCGGTCGGAGACGGCGAGGATGTCGTCGACGAGGTCGGGCTCGAAGAGGTCGTTCCGGTCGGTGTCGTGGGTCCCGATCCCCTCCGTCTTGTACTCCTCGTGTTCGACCTCTTCGCCGAGGAACTCGCGGTACGCGGACCCCGCCGGCTCGACCGCGACGACCCGCGTCCCCGGCTCGCGCTCGCGGAAGTAGCGGGCCATCCCCATCAGGGTCCCGGCGGTACCGCAGCCGGCGACGACGGCGCCGACTTCTCCGTCCAGCGCCTCGTCGACCTCGGGGGCGGTCGTCTCGTAGTGGGCCTCGGCGTTGAGCGGGTTCGAGAACTGCTGGGGGACGACGGCGTCGTCGAGCTCGTCGGCGATCTCGTGAGCGCGGTCGATGGCGAACCCCATCCCGTCCTCGCTCGGGGTGTTGATCACCTCCGCGCCGAGCGCGCGCATGAGCTGCTGTTTCTCCACCGAGAACCGCTTGGGCACGACGAACACCGCGTCTAATCCGAGTTGCCCGGCGGCGACCGCGATCCCGATCCCCGTGTTGCCGGCGGTCGGCTCGACGACGGTACCGCCCTCGCAGACGTCGCCGCGTTCGAGCATCCGTTCGAGCATGTGCTTCCCGATCCGGTCTTTGACGCTCGCGCCGGGGTTGAACGACTCCAGCTTCGCGTACACGGGCACCGCGTCCGGCGAGTCGTGCACCCGGACGAGCGGCGTCTCCCCGATCGTCTCTAACACCGACGACAGGGGCTCCCGATGGGTCGTCATACTCCGGCAATCGGCGCCGCCCCTTTTGCGTGTTTCCATGGCCGCGTCGGCCGCACCCCGTCGTCGTCGGCGGATGTGATCGCTGCGATCCGAGAACGCCACCGGGAGCCGCGAGGTCGTCGACGACGGAGGCGTCAGCGAGCGGGCGACGAGCGAGGCGGTGCGCGAGACCGTACCGGGGATCGAACAAACTTATGCCCCTCGTCCGGCTCCGAAGAGGTATGAGCGAGACGGATGCGCAGGCCGACGTGACGGTCGTCCTTCCGGACGGATCAGAGCTAGACGTTCCGGCGGGGGCGACAGTCGAGGACGTCGCCTTCGAGATCGGCCCCGGGCTCGGTCGCGACACCGTGGCGGGGAAGATCGACGGCGAACTCGTCGAGAAGCAGGCGACGGTCCACGACGGCGCGCGGATCGAGATCGTCACCGACCAGTCCGACGAGTACCTGACGGTGCTGCGCCACTCCGCCGCCCACGTGTTCGCGCAGGCCCTCCAGCGGCTCCACCCCGAGGCGACGCTCACCATCGGCCCCCCGACCGACGAGGGGTTCTACTACGACGTGACCGACGTCGACCTCGACGAGGACGACCTCGCTGCCATCGAGGCGGAGATGGAGGCGATCATCGAGGCGGACTACGACATCGAGCGCGAGGTCCGGTCGCGCGAGGAGGCCACGGAGATCTACGCCGACAACGAGTACAAGCTGCAGATCTTAGACGAGGAGGCCGAGGGCGAGGAGGTCACCTTCTACGTCCAGGACGACTGGCGGGACCTCTGTCAGGGCCCCCACGTCGAGTCGACCGGCGAGATCGGCGCGGCGGCCTTACTGGAGGTCTCGGCCGCCTACTGGCGCGGCGACGAGGACAACGACACGCTCACCCGCGTGTACGGGACGGCGTTCGCCTCCGAGTCCGACCTCGAAGAACACCTCGAACTGCGCGAGCAGGCCAAGGAGCGCGACCACCGGAAGATCGGTCAGGAGATGAACCTCTTCTCGATCCCGACGGTGACCGGGCCGGGCCTCCCGCTGTACCACCCGCCGGGGAAGACCGTGCTCCGCGAGCTGTCGGACTTCGCGAACGAGCTCAACCGCGAGCACGGCTACGAGGAGGTGGAGACCCCCCACGTGTTCCGGACGGAGCTGTGGAAGCGGTCGGGGCACTACGAGAACTACAAGGACGACATGTTCCTCCTCGACGTCAACGACGAGGAGTACGGGCTCAAGCCGATGAACTGCCCGGGACACGCGACCATCTTCGACCAGCAGTCGTGGTCGTACCGCGACCTCCCGCAGCGCTACTTCGAGAACGGGAAGGTGTACCGGAAGGAGCAGCGCGGCGAGCTCTCCGGGCTCTCGCGCGTCTGGTCGTTCACCATCGACGACGGTCACCTGTTCGTCCGGCCCGACCAGATCCGCGGAGAGATCGAGTCGGTCATCGAGATGATCTTCGAGGTCGTCGAGACGCTCGACCTGGAGGTGACGGTCTCGCTCGCGACCCGCCCGGAGAAGTCCGTCGGCGGCGACGAGATCTGGGAGTCCGCCGAGGACCAGCTCCGCGACGTGCTCGAATCGGGCGGCTACGACTACGACGTCGAGCCGGGCGACGGGGCCTTCTACGGCCCGAAGATCGACTTCGGCTTCGAGGATGCCCTCGGCCGCGTCTGGGACGGCCCCACCGTCCAGCTCGACTTCAACATGCCCGACCGGTTCGACCTGACGTACACGGGCGAGGACAACGAGGACCACCAGCCGGTGATGATCCACCGCGCGCTGTACGGGAGCTACGAGCGCTTCTTCATGGTGCTCATCGAGCACTTCGACGGCGACTTCCCGCTGTGGCTCGCGCCCGAGCAGGTCCGCATCCTGCCCGTCTCCGACGAGACGCTCGGGTACGCCCACCGCGTCAAAAACGCGCTCGAGGAGGCCGGCTTCCGCGTCGAGGTCGAGGACCGCGACTGGACCGTCGGCCGCAAGATCCGCGCCGGGCACGACGACCGGCTCCCGTACATGGTCGTCGTCGGCGACGACGAGCAGGAGGCGGGCACGGTGTCGGTCCGGGACCGCTTCGAGAACCAGCGCGGCGACGTCGCGCTCGACGCCTTCGTCGACCACCTCGTCGACGAGCGCGAGGAGAAGCGGACGACGCCGGACTTCGTCGACGCGGCCTGACCCCGCGACGACCCGTCTCCCCGTGCGGGGCGTTCGCAGGGGACCGACCGTTCCGCCGCGCTTTTGCCTTCCACCGCCGGGGCTCCTAGTATGAGCAACACGTCACTGGCGCGAAGCGCCGTCGACGACGCCCCCGACGTGGGGGAGTTGACGCCTCCGGACCGCACGCTGATGGGTCCCGGGCCGAGCGACGTCCACCCGCGGGTGCTCAGAGCGATGAGCACTCCGCTGGTCGGTCACCTCGACCCCTCGTTCGTCGAGATCATGGACGAGGTGCAAGCGCTGCTCCGCTACACGTTCCGGACCGACAACCGGTGGACGATCCCGGTCTCCGGGACCGGCTCC
This sequence comes from Halorubrum sp., assembly GCF_046498025.1. Lineage (NCBI taxonomy): Archaea > Methanobacteriati > Methanobacteriota > Halobacteria > Halobacteriales > Haloferacaceae > Halorubrum > Halorubrum sp. Next base: position 54,876 of record NZ_JAWOBM010000036.1, on the reverse strand, counting down.
GCGTCGATGGAGGCGGCCGTCGGCAACCTCGTCGAGCCGGGCGACACGATGCTGGTCCCGACGAACGGCTACTTCGGCGGTCGGATGCGGTCGATGGCCGAGCGCGCCGGCGGCGACGTCGTCGAGGTCGACGCGCCCTGGGGCGAGCCCCTCGACCCGGTCGACGTCGAGCGCGCCTTCGACGAGCACCAGCCGGACGTGTTCGGCTTCGTCCACGCCGAGACGTCGACGGGCGTCCGCCAGCCCGACGTGCCCGCGCTGACCGACATCGCGCACGCCCACGACGCGTACGTGATCGCCGACTGCGTCACCTCGCTCGGGGGCGTCGAGATGCGCGTCGACGAGTGGGACGTCGACGCCGCCTACTCCGGCCCCCAGAAGTGCCTCTCCTGTCCGCCCGGCGCGAGTCCGCTCACGCTGAACGACCGCGCGATGGACAAGGTGCTCTCGCGCGAGGAGCCGGCCCGCTCGTGGTACCTCGACCTCTCGCTGCTGGAGGGGTACTGGGGCGACGAGCGCGCCTATCACCACACCGCGCCGATCACCAACGTGTATGCGCTCCGCGAGGCGCTCCGACTGGTCGCCGAGGAGGGGATCGAGGAGCGCTGGGCCCGGCACCGCGCCGTCGCCGGCGATCTGAAGGCGGGGCTCCGCGACCTGGGCCTCGAGATGAACGCCGCCGAGGAGTTCTGGCTCCCGAGCCTGAACGCCGTGCGCGTGCCCGACGGTGTCGACGACGGCGCCGTCATCGAGTACCTCCTTGAGGAGTACGACATCGAGATAGCCTCCGGCCTCGGCGACCTCGAAGGCGACGTCTGGCGGATCGGCTGTATGGGTCGCTCCGCGCGCCCGAAGAACGTGGAGTACGTGCTGGCGGCACTGGAGGACGCGCTGGCCGCAGAGGGATTCTGAGCGGTCGCGGCCGCGGTTCGCTCTTCGTCCTCGGCGAGGGGTTTATCAGTGCGTGTCCCTCTCCTCGGTAAGGGCATGAACGATCTACGAACCGGACTGAGCTACGGGGACGTCCTGCTCGTTCCGCAGCGGTCGCCGGTCGACAGCCGAAGCGACGTGGACCTCTCGACGCGGCTCACGCCGAGCGTCGAGCTGGCGACGCCGCTGGTCTCGGCGGCGATGGACACCGTCACCGAGGCGGAGCTGGCGATCGAGCTCTCGCGCGCCGGCGGGCTCGGCGTGCTCCATCGGTTCCTCACCGTCGACGAGCAGGCGGCACAGGTCGAGCGCGCGGCCGCCGCCGGCGAGCGGGTCGCCGCCGCGGTCGGCATCAACGAGGACTACGTGGCCCGCAGCGCCGCGCTGGTCGCCGCCGACGTCGACGCGGTCGTCGTCGACGTCGCGCACGGGCACCTCGACCGGACGGTCACGGCGGTCGAGGAGATCGCCGACGCGTTCCCGGAGACCGACCTGGTCGCCGGCAACGTCGCGACGCCCGCGGGCGTCGAGGACCTCGCGGCCGCCGGCGCCGACTGCGTGAAGGTCGGCATCGGCCCGGGCTCGCACTGCACCACGCGGAAGGTCGCCGGCGCCGGGGTGCCGCAGCTCACCGCGGTCGACGACTGCGCGACGGCGGCCGAGGACCTCGACGTGACGGTCTGTGCGGACGGCGGGATCCGCACCTCCGGCGACGCGGTGAAGGCGCTGATGGCGGGCGCCGACACCGTGATGCTCGGGAGCCTGTTCGCCGGGACGACGGAGGCGCCCGGCGCGGTCATCGAGGTCGACGGGACGCGGTACAAGCGCTCGCGGGGAATGGCGACGACCGCCGCCGCCGAGGACCGCGACGACAAGGGCGCGGACGTGGTCGCCGCCGAGGGCGTCGAGGCGCTGACGCCGTACAAAGGCCCGGTCGCGGCCGTCGCCGAGGAGTTCTGTCAGGGGATCCGCTCCGGGCTGTCGTACTGCGGCGGGCACACGCTCGAGCGCGCCCGCGAGAAGGCGGAGTTCATCCGCGTCGCCCCCGGCGCGAAGGAGCGCGAGGGGTTCCACACCGACGACGACTGGGAGGGGATCAGCGTGGACAGCGAGGCGAAACGGGTCGACGACGCGAGGGGCGGGACGGCGGCCGAAAGCGACGACTGACTCACCGGGCGATTCTCCAGCGACTCGACGAGTTATTCTCCCGCCGACTCACGGACGGTTCGACGGCGGGAGGCGTCGAACGACCGGACCGACAGGGTAGCTCGCATCCGGCGAGCGAGGGATCCGTGCGTCGGTGTGACAAACTCGCGAGCGATTTTTTACGACGGCTCGAGATCCTCGACGCATGACGGACGCCTTCGGCCGCGCGATCCGCGATCACGCTCGCGGCGGGCGCGACGAACCGCTCCTGCACCGCGACGGCGGCGAGACGGTCGAACACCCGATCGAGTCGTTCTACTTCACCGGGTTCGACCCGGAGGCGAACGCGGGCGACGAGTGGCTGGCGTCGCAGCTCAAGGGTCCGCTCGTCGACCTCGGCGCGGGCGCCGGGCGGCACGCGCTGTACTTCCAGGAGCGGTTCGAGACGGTCGCGCTCGAACCGAGTCCCGCGCTGGTCGAGACGATGGGGGACCGCGGTGTCGACGACGCCCGCGAGGGCGACATGTTCGCCCTGCGTGAACAGTTTTCACGCGACCGGTTCGGCTCGGCGCTCGCGAACGGGACCCAGCTCGGGCTGGCGGGGTCGATGCGGGGGCTCACCGCGTTTTTCGGGGACCTCGCGCACGTGACGGCGCCGGACGCGACCGCGGTCCTCGACTGTTACGACCCGACCCACCCGGCGACGGCCGACCTGGTCGGCTACCGGGACGACCCGACGCCGGGGCTCGCGCACCGCGTCACCTTCTTCGAGTACGACGGCGAGACCGACCCGATCCTCCGGTTCCGGCTGTTCAGTCCCGATCGCCTGCGCGAGGCCGCCGTCGGGACGGACTGGACGGTCTCGGAGGTGGTTCGCGGCGACGCGGGCACCGAGCACCACTACCGCGCCGCGCTGCGGAAGCGCGATGACGGGTAGTCGGCCGCCTCCCGCGTCAGTTCGGCATCGACTCCGCGTGAGCGCGCCCTACCACGTCGTCAGCGCCGTGCGCCCGTGATCGTGCGCGAGGACGGTGAGGAAGGCCAGCACGCCGGTGATCGCGAACGCGCCGCCGACGTAGAAGACGGCGGCCATGCTCACCTCGACCATCAGCCACCCGGCGATCAGCGGGCCGGCCACGGAGCCGGGGCGCCAGACGAGTTCGCGGATCCCGAAGCTGGAGGCGACGCCGCCTTCGTCGGTCCCCTCGTCGGCGAACAGCGCCATGCTCGCCGGCTCTCTGAAGGAGTCCGCGACGCCGAGCAGACCGGACAGCGCCACCAGCGGGAGGTACGCGGGCGGCAGATCGCCCAGGAACGGCGCGGTCACGTCGGCGCCGAGGACCGCGCCGACGGCCGGGGCGAAGGGGATCAGGACCGCGATCACCCCGTAGGCGCCGCCGCCGGCGAACACGAAGAGCGAGCGCCCGTACCCGTCGGAGAGCCGGCCGGTGAACAGCTGGCCGACCATGTTCGTCGCCTTCTCGGCGGTGACGGTGACCGCGATGGCGACCCCGGCGACGCCGAGCCCGCCGCTGGCCATCGACGTGCCGGCGTAGATCGGGATCCACGTTCGGACCATGGTGACGGCGAAGGCGTACTGGACGCGGAACGTCGAGACCGTGACGAGCTTGCGGTTGACCGCGAGATCCGAAAAGGGGAATCCCTCGACGCGCGTCTCGTCGGCGTCCAGCACGCGCCACGTGATCGCCCAAGCGATCGCCATCAGGGCCGCGATGACGGAGAACACCGGGCCGAAGCCCACCGCGTCGTAGATCCCCCCGGCCGACAGCGAGCCGAGGATGGAGGCCGCGAAGGAGGCGGCGTTCGCCTTCCCGATCTTGTCCGCGCGGGTACCCACGTCGGCGATCTGCCCGACCAGCGAGAGCGTCATGAGCCCCGCGCCGGTGACGACGACCCCCTGCAGCGCGCGGATGAGGATGAACGACCCCGAGGAGTCGACGAGCGGGAACAGCGCGTAGACGACCGCGCCGACCGCGAGCACCCACAGCAGGACGGTCCGCTTGTCGAAGCGGTCGCCCGCCCACGCGAGCGGGACGACGGCGACCGTCTGCGCCAGCGTGAACCCGGTCGTGTACATCCCGATGACGAAGCCGGCGGAGATCGTGAGCCCGAGCACCGTCGTCCCCTGCGGGTCGAGCGCGTTGATGTACGGCCCGAGGAGAGTTATCAGCGTGATGAAGCCGAACCCCTCGGCGAACCGGGTGACGTAGAGCGCCCAGAACTGCGACCGTCTGTCGCCGTTGCTCACACCCGATCGCTGCGGAGGGGTTCAAAAGCGGTTTCGGTTCGAAGGGGTCGACGAGGAGCGCCGCCGGACTTGTGGGTCGTCCCGTGAGTCGACTCTGTATGGGCGACCCCGCCTGCGACCGTCGGTTCTGCCCCGAGTGCGACCTCGCGGTCGCGCGGACCGGCGACGTCTGTCCGGAGTGCGGCGCGTCGGTCGAGTCCCTCGAGAGATGAGGGGGATTCGGACCGTCGGTCCCGCTACGACAGGGCGTCGCCGAACTTGTCCCGGCGGAAGAGGTCGATCTCCTGTGCCGACGATCCCTCGCGCGTGACCGCGAACGCGATGGCCTCGGCGACCTCCTCGGGTTCGGTCACCGTCCCGGGCTCGAACCGCTCCTCGAACGGCTCGCCGTCCTCGCTCCCGAACTCCGTGCGCACCTCGGAGGGGTTCACGACGGAGACGGCCACGCCCTCGTCGCCGACCTGCGCCGCGACGCTGTGCGCGAAGCCGCGCACCCACCACTTCGTGGCGGCGTACACCGGGTTGAACGAGCGCGGGTACTGCCCCGCGAAGCTCCCGACCACGGCGAGCGTTCCCTCGCTCTCTTTCAAGTGCGGGAGCGCCTCCCGCGTGAGGAAGAACGCGCCGTCGACGTTCGTCTCCTGCATGGCGGAGTACTCCTCGTCGGTCATCGTCTCGACGTCGCCGCCGCGACCCACGCCGGCGTTCGCGACGACCGCGTCGAGCCCGCCGAAGCGGTCGACGGCGGCCGCCACCGCCGCCTCGCTCGTCGCCCGCTCGCCGACGTCTCCGTCGACGACGACCGCCCGTGCGTCGTGGGCCGTCTCCAGCTCCTCGGCGAGCTCCGCTAAGGCCTCGCGGCGGCGGGCGACTAGCACGAGGTCCGCCCCCCGTTCCGCCAGTTCGCGCGCCGTCGCCGCGCCGATCCCGGAGCTCGCGCCTGTCACCAGTACTGCCGTTTCGTCGAGCGTCCCCATGCGTGGGCGGTCGTCGACGTCGAGCATAAAACGTCAGGTCGAGGAACGCGGGGCCTCGGCGAGGTCGCACGCCGCGACCGGTGCGTCGACCGGCCGCGGGCCGCGTCGGAGCCCGCCGGTCCAGATGTCAGAGGCGATGCCGCTCACACGAGATCAGCGGCTCTGCGGTTCAGTGTACGGGCCGGGCGCGATTTGAACACGCGACCGACGGATTAAGAGTCCGTCGCTCTCCCTAACTGAGCTACCGGCCCTCACCGAATTCTACCTCTGTCGAGGTAAAAGGCCTTTTCATTCAACGCCGCCGGATTTCCCCCCAACGCTGTCGAGAGGTGAGGAGCCGTCCGTGACGGCGGTACTCATGGGAAACCATTATCTACTCGAACCGTGTACCACATGTCGTATGTCAGACAACCCATTACGTGAACGGATCGATCGGCGGACGCTCCTCCGCGGCGCAGCCGCGGCGGGCGTCGTCGGCATCGCGGGCTGTTCCGGAAACGGCGGCGACGGCGACGACGGCGACGACGGCGACGACGGCGACGACGGGAGCAATGGCAGCGACGGCGACGACGGGAGCGACGGCGGTGAAGAGGACATCATCCGCTGGCACGCGGGCGGAACCGGCGGGACGTACTTCCCGCTTTCCGGCGAGTTCGAGGGCCTTATCGAGGACAACACGGATTTCTCCGTAGAGGTCTCCTCGACGGGGGCGTCCGTCGAGAACGTCGGCAGCCTCGGTAGCGGCGACGCCGACTTCGCGATGATACAGAACGACATCGCCTATTTCGCCGCCAACGGCGAGGGGCTCGAGGCGTTCGAGGGGTCTCCCATCGAGAGCCTCCGTGGCGTCGCTACCCTCTACCCCGAGACGATCCATGTCCTTCTCAACCCCGACGCCGACGTGAGTTCGCTTTCGGACTTGGAGGGCACGCGCGTCAACACCGGCGACCTCGGCAGCGGGACCCAGGTCAACGCCCTCCAGATCCTCGAATCCGCCGGCGGGCTCACCACGGACGACTTCGACGAGCAGAACACGGACTTCACGCAGGCGGCCAACCAGCTCAGCGACGGCGACGTCGACGCGGCGTTCGTCGTCGGCGGCTGGCCGGTCGGCGCGGTCGAGGAGCTCGCGACGTCCACCGACATCGAGATCCTCAACATGTCCGACGAGGAACGCCAGGCCGCCCGCGACGACGCATCCTGGTTCGCGGACGACACGATCCCCGCAGGCACCTACGAGGGAATCGATGAGGACGTCAACACGGTCTCCGTCCAGGCGATGATCGCGACCCGCGAGGAGTTCTCCGCCGACACCGTCGAGGCGGTCACCGAGGCCATTTTCGACAACGTCGACCAGTTGAGCATCAAGACGGACTTCATCAGCGTCGACTCCGCGCAGGACGGGATGTCCATCGATCTGCACGAGGGCGCGGCCAGCTACTTCGAGTAACGTGACCCTTCGGTCGCGAGGTCGACGTATCCGCGGCGGAGTCGCCCTCGTTGCCGCCCTCGCAGTCCTGATTTCGATCGCTTTCGCGGTCGGTGCTGCCGACACGGTTGCCGGCGAGCAAACGCTCGTCGCGACCAACGAGAACGGCACGGAGCTGTTGACGACACCTGTCAGCGACGAGACAGAGATCGTCATCGAGTACACACACAGCGTCGAGAAGACGCTCGTCCGCGACGTGTACGTCCCCGACGGCGAGATGCTGGTTATGACGCGGATGGAGTTCAGCTCGTTTGGCGCCGGCCTCCCCTCGAGAGCAGAGGTGACGGTCAGCGACGGTCGGTACGTATATGAACCTCCATCCGAAGAGTATTCGACACTGCATCTCAAGACCGGCGGCGTCGCCGACCACAACCTGATCGTCGGCGGCGAGCGGTACGACATCGCGGCGATGAGCGACAACGGCGCGGTCGAGCTGACGGTCGAGCGGCGGTTGCGAACGTGACTGTAACGGCCCGCCGCCGACCGAACCACGACGGCATACATCGGAGGATGACACAACCGTGACGACGAACGCATCAGACGCCGACGAACCGGACGTAGAGAGCGACGTAGCCGACCAAGTGTTCGAGGAAATCGACAACCGACGGTCGCTGACGGGCTGGCCGCTCGTCGCCGTCGCGGCCGTCGGTATCACTTTCTCGGCGTTCCAGCTATGGCTCGGCGCGCGCGGCTTCGTCTTCGAGTTCACCATTCCCGGCGTCGACACGATCCGAATCGGCTCGCTCGCATCACTGCAGGTCCGCGCGATCCACGTCAACTTCGCGCTCGTAATGGCGTTCCTGTTGTTCCCCGGTTCGTCTGGCACGGGTAAGATCACCGGACGGATCGCGGCCGCTCCGCAGACGTTTCGGAACCGGATCGGTGAGTCACCGTTGACGCGGGTCGCCGAGGGGCTCCGCCGCGGCGTGTGGTGGTTCTTCGTCGACGAAGACTCCACGCGCATCGCACCGGCCGACCTCGTGTTGATTTTGCTGTCGACGTTTCCCACGATCTACTACCTCACCCGCTTCGACGAGGTCACCAACGTGATCCGGGTGCTCGGGCTCAACGGCGCCGGGACTCTCGGCGAGGTCTACCCGTGGCTCGCACCGCTAGAGATCGGTCCGCTCGCGGAGTACACGTTCGCGTACCTGATGGGGGTGCTCGCGATCCTCCTCGTGTTGGAGGCGACCCGACGGGCACTCGGGCTGCTTCTCACCCTTCTCGTGAGCCTCTTTCTGTTGTACGCGAAGTACGGCTACCTCCTCCCGCGCGACGTCCCGGTCGCACGGATCTTCGCCACGTCACAGCTCCGTTGGGGACAGATCGTCCAGAACCTCTGGTATACCGTCGAGGGGATTCTCGGCGTGCCGGTAGGCGTCTCTGTCCGATTCATCTACATTTTCATCCTCTTCGGCGCGTTCCTCGAAATGTCGGGCGCGGGCAAGTGGTTCATCGACCTCGCGTACTCGATCACCGGGACTCGAAAGGGGGGTCCGGCGAAGGCGAGCGTCGTCGCCTCCGGATTCATGGGCATGCTGTCCGGCTCGTCGGTCGCGAACACCGTCACCACGGGCGCGCTGACGATCCCGCTGATGAAACGCTCCGGCTACTCGCCGGAGTTCTCGGGCGCGGTGGAGTCGTCGGTCTCCTCGGGCGGGCAGATCCTCCCGCCGGTGATGGGCGCGGCCGCGTTCCTCATCGTCGAGTACACGGGGACGCCGTTCGCGGACGTCGTCCTCGCCGCGACGCTCCCCGCCATCGCTTTCTTCTTCGGTATGTGGGTGATGGTTCACTTCGAGGCCGCAAAGCGCGGTATCGGAGGCTTGGACCGTTCTGAGCTGCTCGACATGGGGCCGCACATGCGGCGCGGTTGGTTCTACCTCGTCCCGCTCGGGCTCCTCTTATACTACCTCGTGATCGCGCGGCTGTCCGTCGGCCGGGCCGGATGGCTCACGATCGCCGCAACGGTGGCGCTCATCGCGGCGGTGGCGGCGTACAACGAGCGGACCGGAAGCTACCTCGTCGGCGGTATCCTGGCCGGCTACGTGCTGTTCGCCGTCTCGCTGTTCTACACGGGTGCCACTCCCGTCGGCCTCCTGTACGGCGCCGAGCCCGTCGAGCTCGGTGCCACCGCCGCGCTCCGGGAGGCGGCCACGTCCCTGCCGGCCGTGGTGACCGCGATCAGCCTCGCGTTCCTCCTCGCTGACCCCCGCGGGGAGGCGCCGCTGCTCGACCTCGACGACGACGTGGTCGGCGCCGCGGCGTGGTTCGACGAGCGGATCGGTCGGGAGGTCGCGAGTTCGCGCGCCGGCCAGTTCGGGACGTTCGTGCTGAAAGCGATGGACTCCGGCGCGAAGACCGCGACCATCGTGGTCGTCGCGGTCGCCGCCGCGGGGATCATCCCCGGCGTCATCGGCATCACGGGACTCGGGGGGAGCCTCCGGGCGCTCATCATCAGCGTGAGCGGCGGATCGCTCGTCCTCCTGTTGATCCTCGCCGGCCTGGCGGCCGTGATCGTCGGGATGGGCATGCCGACGACGGTGATGTACATCATCATCGTCGTGCTGCTCGGTCCGGTCCTCCCCGACTTCGGGATCGCGATCCTCGCCGTCCACCTGTTCGTCCTCTATCTCGGGCTGATGGCGGACGTGACGCCGCCGGTGATGGTCGCCGCGTACGCCGCGGCCGGGATCGCGAAGTCCGACCCCTTCGACACCGGTAAACAGGCGTTCCTGCTGTCGCTGAACAAGATCCTCGTCCCGTTCGCGTTCGTGTTCTCGCCGGGGATCCTGCTGCTGCGCACGACCGACGGGCAGGGGTCGATCCTGACGAGCGCCGACCTCGCCGACCTCGGATTCTTCCTGCCGGAGGTCGTGGCGCCCATCGTCGCGGTGTTCGCCGGCGTGTACGCGCTCGGCGTCGCGATCATCGGGTACTATCACGCCGACGTGCGTTCTGGCTCGCGGATCTCGCTCATCGCCGCCTCGGTGCTCCTGTCGGTCCCCGGGATGGTGCTGCTCCCGGCCACCGCCGGCCTCGGGATCGTCGGCGTCGACGTCGCGCTCTACTCGGTCACGAACGAGCTCGTCGCCCGCGCCGTCGGCGGCGCGATCCTCCTGGTCGCGCTCGTCCGCAATCGACGGCGCGCGAGCAGCGGACCGGTCGCGGAGGCGACCGGTGACGAGGAGTCGCACGACGCGGTGACGCAGTAGGCGCGAGGCGTCGCCCTCGCCGTCTCAGCGGGCTTCCCTCCGTCTCAGCGGACTTCCCTCCGTCTCATTCGGAGAGCGCACTCGTTAAGTGTCGTCCCGGGGAAATCAGGTGCAATGAGTAGTGGGGCATCCGGATCGGCGCGCACGCGATACGCGATCCTCGGCTGTGGCAGCGTGGGACACGCGGTCGCGGAGGAGCTGACGGGTCGCGGCAAGGACGTGCTGATCCTCGACCGCGACGAGAGCCGTGTCGAGGCGCTCCGCGACCAGGACCTCAACGCCCGTGTCCAGGACATCTCCGAGCCCGACGTCGTCGACGAGATCGCGGACCGCGACATCGTGTTGATCCTCTCGAGCGACGTGGAGGCGAACAAGGCGGCCGTCTCGGCGATACGCGACGTCGGCGGAGACCACTACGTCGTCGTCCGCGCGTCCGACCCCGTCAGCGAGGACGAACTCCGCGATCGGGACGCCGACGTGGTGATCAATCCCTCCACGGTGATTGCCGACAGCGCCCTCCAGTCGCTCGAAACCGGAGAGCTGGAGTACATGGCTCGCCAGCTCGCGGAGATCCTCGAACGGGGCGGCGGCCGGATGGCGATCCTGACCCACGACAACCCGGAACCGGACACGATCGCGTCGGCGACGGCCCTCCAGGCGATCGCCGAGGCGTTCGACGTCGAGGCGGACATCCTCTACACCGGCGACGTGGGCCACCAGGAGAACCGGGCGTTCGTCAATCTCCTCGGGATCGACCTCGTGGCGCGGTCGGACGCGCCCGACCTCTCGGAGTACGAGACCATCGCCGCGGTCGACCTCGCGAAGTCGGCCGACGACGGCGTCGACTTCGACGTGGAGATCGACGTGTACCTCGACCACCTGGAGGCCGACGTGCCGTTCGACGCCCGGTTCGTTGACGTGCGGACGAACGTCTCCTCGACGTCGACGATCCTCACCAAGTACCTCCAGGAGTTCGACCAGTCGCCGACCGAGGCGGTCGCGACCGCCCTCTTATACGGGATCCGCGCCGAGACGCTCGATTTTAAGCGGGACACGACGCCGGCGGACCTGACCGCGGCCGCGTACCTCCACCCGTTCGCGAACCACGACACCCTCGAACAGGTGGAGTCGCCGTCGATGAGTCCGGAGACGCTGGACGTGCTGGCGGAGGCGATCCAGAACCGCGAGGTGCAGGGGAGCCACCTGTTCTCGACGGCCGGCTTCATTCGGGACCGCGAGGCGCTGGCCCAGGCGGCCCAACACCTGCTCAACTTGGAGGGGATCACGACGACGGCGGTGCTGGGGATCGCCGACGACACGATCTACCTCGCCGCCCGCTCGAAGGACATCCGGCTGAACATCGGCAACGTCCTCGACGAGGCGTTCTCGGAGATGGGCGACGCCGCCGGCCACTCCACGCAGGGGTCGCTGTCGATCCCGCTCGGCATCTTCACGGGCATCGAGGCGAGCGGCGAGAACCGAGACACCCTGTTACACCTCACCGAGGAGGCCGTCCGCCGGAAGCTGTTCGACGCGCTCGGCGTCGAGGGCGGCGGCGGCGACGGCGGCAACGGCTCGTGACGCGGCCCGAAGACCGATCCGACCGTCGTCTCCGACGGGATTTGTCGTACCCGCCGAATCCGTTTTACTGATCGGTCCCGTACTCGCGACGCACGGACCGGCGCGACACCAATGCACGTTCCCGAGGATCCACCGGCGACCTGTCCAGCCTGCGGCGACCCCTACGAGTCGGTGTCTCGCCACGCCGACGGCTTCGTCGTCAACCTCCTCGATAACGAGCGGTACCAGCGGGTGTGCTTCGACCCCGCGAGCGACGGCGGCGACCCCGCGCTCGACTGTTACCACCACACGCACCGCCAGGCCGCCGCCTCGTCGGGAGAGTAGCTCGAAAATCGACCCCGCCGTTCGTTAGAAGTCGTCGCCCTCGGTGATCGAGGTGTACGAGCCGATCAGCGCGCCGGAGAGGTCGACTCCCTCGAGCGTGACGCCCTCGTCGATCACGGAGTTGCGGACCTCCGAGTCGGTGATCGTCGCGTCCGGGAAGACGACCGCGCGGTCCAGCGTCGAGTCCGTGACACGCGAGCCGGACATGACGTGGACCACGTCCCCGAGATCGGAGCCCTCGACGGTCGCGTCGTCGGCCACGAGCGTGCCCCCATCTAGCGCGTACTCGACCGCGTCCAGGTAGCTGTCGGCGGTGCCGATGTCGAACCACGCGCCGTCGAATGTGAACGCGTGAACCGCGCCCCGCTCTTGGAGCCACTGGAGGAACCACCCCGGCTCGTCGGGGTTCTTCCCCTCTTCGAGGTACGTCGAGAGGTCCGGCAGCGTCTCGGCCGGGAACGCGTAACACGCGATGGAGACGAGCGTGCTCTTCGGGTCGTCGGGCTTCTCCTGGAAGTTCACGACCTCGTCGCCGTCGAGCTCGACCAGTCCGTAGGACTTGGCGCGTTCGCGGTCCTCGACGTCGTAGGCGGCCAGCGTCGGCGTCCCCTTCGACTCGAAGAAGTCGGCGAACTCGGCCAGATCGAAGCTGATCATGTTGTCGCCGGCGACGACCATGAGGTCGTCGTCGACCCCCTCGCGGTCGACGAGCTGTTCGAGCGCCCCCACGACGCCGAACTTCTCGTCCTCCTCGACGGTCTCCTCGACGGAGAGGGTCGGCTTCTCGAACGGGCTGTCGGTGAGGTACTCGTCGAACGTGTCAGCGAACCGCTCGTTGGTCGAGACGAACACCTCGTCGACGCGGTCGTCCGCCTCGAAGTCCTCGAATATCTCGTCGATGACGGTGTTCTCGCCGACCGGCAGGAACATCTTCGGTCGGTGCTCGGTGATCGGCCAGAGTCGGGTCGCGTAACCTCCCGCGAGTACGACGGCTTTCATACCTCTCTCGTCTCACTCCGATGTGATACTTCTTTTGCTCGTGTCAACCGGGAGAAACGCGAGTGACCGCCGCCCCTGACGGGAACGGAACCCGCGCGGCTACTCGCTCAGTCGGCCGAGGACTCGCCCGGTCGATCGGGCTACTCGGCCAGCCGGTCGGTGTCGATACTCACGCCCGGCGGGGTGACCACGAGGAACCCGCGGAAGTGCATCAGCTCGCCGCCCATGTCCTTCACCTCGCGGGCGAAGCCCGCGGCGAGCTCGTTGAGTTCGCCGTCGACCGACAGCACCAGCGTGTTGCCGTAATCGACGCTCCGGACCCACTCCTCCGGGTCGGTCGTGCCGTCGAGGACGCCGAGGACGACGTCGCCGGCGGCCGCGAACGCCTCGTCCATCTGCTCTTCGGCGTCGCGCAGGTCGAGGTCCCAGTCGCTCATACGGCAGGGTCGCGAGGAGGCGGCAAAAACGTTCGGACGGAGATACCGGTGGCGACCGCCGGCGCGTCACGCCCATCATTACGGCGGTCCGGCGCGGCCCCGCGACCCGTCGCGGAGCGGTTAAGTGCGCCCCGACCCCAGCGAGCGTATGGAACGCACGCGGCGGTCCCTGCTCGCGGGCGCGGCGTCGGTCGGCGTCGTCGGCGCGGCGGGATGTCTCGGCGGCGGCGGCAACGGCGGTACCGACGGTAACAACACGCTCGAGACGGGCGAGTACGACTGCGACCTGTCGGAACCATCGGACCCGGACCTCGACTACCGCCCGGTCCTCGGCGACCCGGAGTCCGACGTCGTCGTGCAGGCGTTCGAGGACTTCACCTGCGGTCACTGCGCGACGTACAAACTGGAGCACTTCCCGACGATCCGCGAGGACTACATCGACCCCGGCACGGTGCGGTACGAGCACTGGGACTTCCCGATCCGGGTCAACGAGACGTGGGCGGTCCCCGTCGCCAGCGCGGCCCGCGGCGTCGGCGCGCGACAGGACACGGACGCGTTCTTCGAGTTCGCGTCGGCCGCCTACGAGTCGCAGGGCAGTTACAGCGGCGAAGCGATCGGCGCCGCCGCCGAGGCGGCCGGCGCAGACCCCTGCGTCGCCATCGCCGACGCCCAGTTCGCGGCCTACGAGGAGGCGTCGACGAGCGACAAATCGGAGGGCGAGTCGATGGGCGTCTCCGGGACGCCGACGATCTTCGTGGACGGCGAGCCGGTCGACACCTACGAGGCGGAGACGATCGCGGCGGCGATCGACGAGGCGCTGTAGCGGGCGGCGTCTCCCGGGCGACGCGGGGATGGCTTCACCCCGCCCCTCCTCCGCGGAGCGTCGGTCTTTTGCCCGTTCGACCCGTTTTATACCCAAATGAGCGACGACGACCGCAGGGAGCGACGGCTGCTCGGCGCCGTCGTGCTCGCGGTGCTGATCTCGCAGGTCCTCTTGTACCCGGGGGTGCCGGCGCTCGTGGTCGCGCTCGGCGCGCCCGCCGGCATCGACGCCGGGATGTGGTTCCTCGTCGCGGAGTTCGGCGCGTTCGTCTCCTTCGCCGTCGTCTGGGGCGCCGCCAGCGACGCCCTCGGCAGGCGGGTCCCCCTGATCGTCGCCGGGGCGCTCGGCGGGGCGGCCTCCTACGTCGCGCTCGCGGCCGTCCCGGAACTCGGCCTCGGCTTCCGGGCGGCGCTCGCGGTCCGCGTCGTCGGCGGCGCGCTCACGATCGGGGCGTTCTCGCTCGCGATCACGTCGCTGATGGACCTCGGCGGCGGCAACGGCCGCAACATGGGCGCCGCCGGGACGGCGATCGGGCTGGGCGCGGCGCTCGGCTCCGTGGTCGGCGGCGCGCTCGCCGACCTCGACCCCTTCTATCCGGTGTACGCCGGCGCGGCGGTGCTCGCGGGCGCGGGCCTGCTCGCGGCGACCGTCGACGACCGGGCGGTGGGGCGCGGGAAGGGAACCGGGGACGCCGGCGCCGCGGGGGCGAGCGAGACCGGCTTCCGCGACGTGCTCGCTCGAGCGCGGACGACTCGGGGCCTCGTCGTCCCGCTGGCGTTCGGGTTCGTCGACCGGCTCACCGCCGGCTTCTTCGCGCTCGTCGGCGTGTACTACTTCCAGGACCCCGAGACCTTCGGGCTCTCGGCCGCCGGCGCGGGGGCGACGCTCGCGCTCTTCTTCGTTCCGTTCGCGCTGCTCCAGTCGCCGTTCGGGTCGCTCTCGGATCGGGTCGGTCGCTTCCTCCCGGTCGTGGTCGGCTCGCTCGCGTACGGGGTCGTCACGGTCGGCGTCGGCGTCGCCCCGACGTATCCCGTCGCGGCCGGCCTGATGGTCCTCGTCGGGGTCTGCGGCGCGCTGATGGCGCCGGCGACGATGGCGCTGGTCACCGACCTCGTCGAGCCCGAGGCCCGGGGCGCGGCGATGGGGCTGTTCAACGTGTTCGGCTCGCTCGGCTTCCTCGCCGGCTTCCTCGTCGGCGGGGGCGCGACCGGGGCGTTCGGCTACGCCCCGGCGTTCCTCGCGGTCGGCGGGCTGGAGCTCGCGATCGCGCTGGCGCTGTTCCCGGCCGTGCGGGCGATCGCGCCCGGGGAGGGCTTCCTCGGGCTCCGCGGCGGCACCGAGCGGTCGACCTCGGAGTAGGTCGCCGAGTCGAGCCTTTTTAAGCCACGCGCGCCCTCCGTTCGGGCAACCGATGGAGCTACTCGTCGTGGGCGCGGGCGAGATCGGCCGGTGGATCGCCGACACGGTGTCGGCAGACGAGTCGCCGGTGGACGCGACGGTCGCGTTCGCTGACCGCGAGCCGGCGGTCGCCCGCGACGCCGCCGGCTCTCGGGACGCGACGGCGGTCCCGGCCGACGGCGACACGACTCACGACGCGGTGTGTCTCGCGGTCCCGATGTCGGCGGTCCCCGCGGCCGTCGAGGCGTACGCGCCCCGCGCCGAGCGGGCGATCTTGGACGTCTCCGGCGAGATGACGGAGGCGGTCGCGGCGATGCGCGAACACGCGTCGGGGCTCGAGCGCGCGAGCTTCCACCCCCTGTTCGCGCCGCCGCGCGTCCCCGGCAACGTCGCCTGCGTGGTCGACGAGAGCGGGCCGGTCGTCGAGGGGATCGCGGCCGCGATCGAGGCCGGCGGCAACGAGGTGTTCGAGACCACGCCGGCCGAGCACGACCGGGCGATGGAGACGGTGCAGGCCGGCGCGCACGCCGCGGTGCTCGCGTGGCGGCTCGCCGGCGACGACGTGCGCGAGGAGTTCCACACGCCGGTCTCGGCCGCGCTGTCGGAGGTCGCCGACACCGTCACCGAGGGCGCGCCGGCGGTGTACGCCGAGATCCAGCGCGCCTTCGACGGCGCCGACGACGTGGCCGACGCGGCCCGGGAGATCGCCGACGCCGACCCGGAGGCGTTCGCGGACCTGTACGAGGCGGCCCGCGGCGACCGCGAGGGCCGGGACCGACACGAGTGAGCCGCCCGACGACGACCACAGTGATTTCATGATAGACAGAGACGCGGTCCGGAACAACGCCAACTACCTGCGCAACGTCAGGCCGATCGACCCCGAGGAGATCGCGGAGTACATCGAGGGGACGCCCCACCCGGCGGTCGTCCGCGAGACGCTCCGCGAGGAGGCGTTCGACCTCCGGCTGCGCGAGCGCGACGACGGGGCCTTCGAGCCCGTCCCGGAGGGCCCGATCCCCGACCCGAGGTGGGCGCCGACCGCGTTCCCCGACGCCTACTCGTTTGCCGTGGAGGACACCCTCGTCGCGGAGTTCGGCGCGAACTGGCACCGCGGCGACTCCGGCGAGCGGCTGCGCGAGGCGGTCCGACGGCTGAAGACCGACTACCTCTACGAGAACGACGTGGAGTACGACCGCGTGGCGGCGCTCGGGTACGCGGTCTACCACCTCCCGGCGTACTACGCGACGATCGGGTACGTCCTCGACGACCTCGTCGAGAACGGACTGCTCGACCGGACGCTCCGCGTCCTCGACGTGGGCGCGGGCGTCGGCGGGCCCGCGCTCGGGCTTTACGACTACCTCCCGGGCGACGCCGTCGTCGACTACCACGCCGTCGAGCCGAGCGCCGCGGCCGACGTGCTCGACCGGCTGCTCGACGAGACCGGCCGCAACTTCCGGTCGACGGTCCACGAGACCACCGCGGAGT
This sequence comes from Halorubrum sp., assembly GCF_046498025.1. Classification (NCBI taxonomy): domain Archaea; kingdom Methanobacteriati; phylum Methanobacteriota; class Halobacteria; order Halobacteriales; family Haloferacaceae; genus Halorubrum; species Halorubrum sp. The sequence goes on along the minus strand of NZ_JAWOBM010000036.1, from coordinate 37,803 downwards.
CGTTCCTCGGGGTCGACGGCGAATCGGCGCGAGCGGACGCCGGCTCGGACGCGGCGCCCGCCACCGGTTCGGACGCGCTGGACAGTCCGTTCGATCTGGTCGTCTTCGGCAACGTCCTCTCGGAGCTCGCGGACCCGGTCGCGGTCGTCGAGGCCGCGCTCGACCGCCTCGCCGACGACGGGAGCGTCGTCGCCTTCGCGCCCGCCGACCGCAACACGGCGATGGGGCTCCGCGAGGTCGAGCGCGCGGTCGCGACCCCGGAGACGGGCGTCGAGACGTACTCGCCCACGCTCCGGCTCTGGCCGGACGCGACGCCCTCGGACGGCGGCTGGTCGTTCGACGTCGCCGCCGATCTCGACGTCCCCGCGTTCCAGCGGCGGCTCGACGAGGCGACCGAGCGCGGCACGACCGACGAGCCGGGAGAGTTCGTGAACGTCGACGTCCAGTTCGCGTACGCGATCCTCCGGACGGACGGGCGACGACGCGTGGACGTCCGGGCGAGCGACGACCGCTGCGCGCGGATGGCGAACTCCGAGGACCACGTCACCGACCGCGTGAACTACCTCGCCGTGAAGCTGAGTCACGACCTCAGCGCCGGCGACAACGCGCTCTACCGCGTCGGCGACGGCTCGCAGACGGTCGACCACTACCTCGTCTGCACGCGCGAGACCGTCCTCAACGAGGACCTCCGGGAGGCGGACTACGGCGCGGTCGTCTTCGTCGAGAACGGGCTCGTGCTCTGGAACGACGACGAACGCGCGTACAACGTCGTCGTCGACGATCAGACGGTCGTCGACCTCGTGGCCCGCTGAGCGCCGTCCGGGCCTCGGTGCATACTTATAAAACCGGGAGAGTTCACCTGTAGACGATGGCGTCCGAGATCACTGCGGCGTTCGTCCGAGTCGCCGGGACGTCCCCAGTGATACAGGCGCTCGTCGGCGGCGTCGTCATCTCCCTGCTGAATCTCGTCGGCGCGTCGCTCGTCCTCGTCTGGCGAAACCCGTCCGAGCGAGCCCTCAACGGGATGCTCGGATTCGCGGCCGGCGTGATGCTCGCGGCGGCGTTCACGAGCCTCATCATCCCCGGCATCGAGGAGTACTCCGGCGGGAACCCGATCCCGACGCTCGTCGGCGTGGTCCTCGGCGCGCTGTTTCTCGATCGCGCGGACGCGCTGGTTCCCCACGCGCACTACCTTCTGACCGGCTCCCGTCGGACCGACGCGGGGAGACCGAACGAGACCCTCCCGGTCACTGACGAGCGGTTGACCGGGGTCGTCCTGTTCATCCTGGCCATCACGCTGCACAACATGCCCGAAGGGTTGGCCGTCGGCGTCGGGTTCGGTGCGGCCGGGGGCGACCCGGCACAGCTCGGGAGCGCGCTGTCGCTGATGCTCGCGATCGGGCTCCAGAATATCCCCGAGGGACTGGCCGTCTCCGTGGCAGCGATAAACGCCGGCCTCGACCGTCGGCTGTACGCCGCGGTCGCCGGGATCCGGGCCGGGGTCGTCGAGATCCCGCTCGCGGTGCTGGGGGCCGTCGCCGTCGCGACGGTCGAGCCCCTCTTACCGTACGCGATGGGGTTCGCCGCGGGGGCGATGCTGTTCGTCATCTCGGACGAGATCATCCCCGAGACCCACAGGAGCGGCCACGAGCGCGTGGCGACGCTCGGACTCATGACGGGCGTCGTCGTCATGCTGTACTTGGACATCGCGTTAGCGGGGTGATCGCTCGCGTCGAGGCCGGTCGCGCCGGACTCGCCCCCGCGTTCGATACCTCGCCGTCAGTAGACGCCGGGCGTTTCACCCGAGCCGTTCGATCAGCTCGGGCGCGTCGACGGCGGGGGAGTTCACCCGCGTCGAGACCGGGTACGCCGTCAGCTCGTCGGCCGGGTACGGGTCCAACAGCGCGGCGGCCTCGTCGGGGTCGCCGCGGAGCCACGTCCCCTCCTCGTCCGGGTCCAGGATCACGGCCATCCGGTGATGGAGGTCGGCGACGAGCTCGTTCGGTTCGGTCGTGACGACGGTGAACGTCTCCACCGGGCCGGCAGCGTCGGCGTCGGACTCGCCCTCGTCTCCGGACTCGCCGCCGAACGCGCCGAGCCCCGTCTGGGTCGTCTCCGGTTCGGGCGGCTCCCACCGCTCGTAGAGCCCCGCCATCGCGAACGGGCGGTCGTCTTCGAACGCGACCCGGTAGGGCGTCTTCCCGGAGCCGCCGCTCCCGTCGGGGCCGCCGCCGTCGACCCACTCGTAGAAGCCGTCCGCGGGGACGAGACACCGCCGGCGCTCGAACGCGTCGGCGAAGCTCCGCTTCTCGCGGACCGTCTCGGCGCGGGCGTTGATGAGCCCGAACGACTCGTCGGCCCACGATGGGGTGAGTCCCCACTCCATCCGGGTCGCGCGGTCGGGCGCCTCGCCGGCGATCACCGGGAGGTCCTGGCCGGGCGCGCAGTTGTAGCTGGGCTCGACCCCGGCGAAGTCCGCGTCGAACCGGGCCTCGAGGTCGGCGGCGGGAGTGAAGAGCGTGTAGCGGCCGCACATTGGTGTCGACGCTTGGGTCCGGCGACACTTAAATACGGCTCGGAGGGGAGGTCGGTGCCGCCCGCCTCCGCGGCCGCCGGATCCCGTCGGGTTTTTGCCCGCTCGCCGCCGCGGTCCGGTATGCGCATCGAGAACAGCTTCATCCCGGTCGAGGGCGTCGGCGAGACGACGGAGCGCCGCCTGTGGCGCGAGGGCGTCACCACGTGGGAGGCGTTCGACCCCGCCGCCGACGTCGCGGGCGTCGGCCCGACCACCGCCGACCGGATCGAGTCGTTCATCGCCGAGGCGCTGACGCGTCTCGACGACGGCGACGCGACCTACTTCGACCGCGCGTTCCCGGGCGGGGAGCGCTGGCGGCTCTACGAGAACTTCCGGGAGGAGACCTGTTTCTTCGACATCGAGACGACCGGGCTGGACGAGCACCGCGACCGCGTCACGACCGTGAGCTTCCACCGGGACGGCGAGACGACGACGCTCGTCGCCGGCGACGGCCTCACCGCCGATCGGCTCCGCGAGCAGTTCGCCGACGCCAGCCTGCTCGCGACGTTCAACGGCGCGCGGTTCGACGTGCCGTTCCTGGAGACATCCTTCGGGATCGACGTCGACACGCCCCACCTCGACCTCATGTACCCCTGCAAGCGGACGGGGCTCTCGGGAGGCCTGAAGTCGATCGAAAAGCGGATCGGTATCGACCGCGACCGCCCCGACCTGTCAGGCCGGGACGCCGTTCGGCTGTGGCGCGAGTACGAGCGCGGCGACGCGGACGCGCTCGACACCCTCGTCTCGTACAACCGCGAGGACACCGAGAACCTCCGGACGCTCGCTGACGTCGTCTGCGAACGCCTCCACGAGGACGTGTTCGTCGGCGCGGCCGCCGATATATAAAAGCGATCGAAATCGACCGACGGGCACCGGCTACGTCGCTTCCGCGTCGGGATCGACGGACGCCTCCTCCGTCTCGGAGCCCGATTCGTCCGCATTCTCGTCGGGACTCGGATCGCTTCCCTCGCTCTCTCCCGACCCGTCACCGGCGACCGTCTCGGCGTCTCTCACCGGCAGTTCGTCTGCCGACTCCTCGACGCTCACCGATCCGTCGTCGGTCGGCACCCGTCCGGCCTCCTCGTCGTCCGTTTGCTCGTCAGTCCGGGCGTCCTCGTCTTCTTCCGCGTCCTCTTTGGCATCGCTCTCTTCCTCTGCGCCGTCCTCTCCCTCGTCCTCTTCGGCGTCGTCCTCTTTTTCGCCCTCCTCGCCGTCGCCTTCCTCGCCGACTTCGCCCTCCTCGCCGTCGCCTTCCTCGCCGACTTCGCCCTCCTCGCCGTCGCCTTCCTCCTCGCCGTCGCCTTCCTCCTCGCCGTCGCCTTCCTCGCCGACTTCGCCCTCCTCGCCGACTTCGTCCTCCTCGCCGACTTCGTCCTCCTCGCCGACTTCGCCGCCTCCATCAGCGTCGTCGCCTCGGGTCGTCGGTTCGGCGTCGGTCGATTCCTCCGTCTCCGCCTCCGCCTCGTCGCCGGTCTCGGGGTCCGCTTCCTGCACCAGCTTCATCTCGCCGCGGGCGCGGAGGGAGCCGTCGATCTCCGCGCCGTCGTGGACGACGAGGTCTCCGGCGGAGACGTCGCCGAGCACCCGGGCGCCGGCCTCGATGGTGACCGTCCCGCCGCGGGTGGTGACGTCGCCGTGGATCACCGTGCCGGCGCCGACGGTCACGCCCTCGCGGGCGCGGAGGGAGCCGAACACCTCGTTTCGCTCGCCGACGCGGACGGACTCCGCCCGGAGGTTGCCGTGGATCCGGCAGTCGTCGCCGACGGTCGCGGGCGTCGAGACGCGCCACGCGTCGTCGGATATCTCGGCGCCGCGCGGGATCAAGAGGGGGTCCCGCACGTCGTCGCCGTCGGCGAGGGCCTCCGCGAGCTCGTCGGCCGCGTCGGTCTCGCCGACCCGCAGGAGCTGCGAGAGGACGATGAAGTAGAAGACGATGGTGGGAACGGGGTTCCGGATGACGATCCACCCGTTCGCCTCGAACCCCTCCTCGATCGACACGTCGTCGCCGATGTCGAGGTCGCCGGAGACCATCAGGCGACCGGTGACGGTCACCCGCTCGCCGAGGTACGCGTCCTCGCCGACCAGGACGTTGCCGTCGACGGTCCCCCACGTGTCGAGCCGGCAGTCGCCCTCGGCCTCGATGTCGTTCCCGACGCGCACGCGCTCGCCGATGGCGACGTTGCGGCCGCGGAGCCCGAACTCCACCGTCGACTGGCCGCCGACGAGCACGTCGCCGTCGACGACGAGGTCGTGCTCCTCGACGGTCGTCCCGGACGGGACCGCGAGCTCCTCTATCGGACCGTCTCCTCGCAGCGACACACCGGGAAAACTCCCTCCGCGCTTATAAACCGTGTGGGGCGTCTGACGGAGGTCTGACGGCGGGCGTCGCGTCGGATGGGTGCCGCAATCGACCGCCCCGGCCGACAGGGGTCGACCTCGGGCGTCGCGCGTGTGGCTCCCACCCGTACCGCCCGCAGGTCACTACCCTTTTGAGTCCGGTACTGGAGACTCGGGTATGGGATTCGGATCGTACGACGAGAGCGAGCAGCAGAATCAGGACGTCGACACGGACGACGACGGCGCCGTGAACGTCCACGAGCACGACCACGACGGCGAGGTCACCATCGAGGGCGTCGCCTCCACCGACGACCTCGTCGGGCGCCTCTCGGAGATGAAAGACGACGGCGACGACGAGTAAGCGCTCCCGCCGCAGCGACGGTTCCCCCACTGCCGGCCGCGGCCGTGTCACGCCCCTTTTATCCGATCGCCGCCTTCCGAGAGCTATGAGCACCGACCTGACGTTCACCGACGACGGCGTCGACGTCGTCTACGAGGGAACCGAGTTCAAACTGGAGAAGGACCTGATCGAGGAGGCGACCGGGAAGGGGTTCCGCGACGTCACCGATCACGAGGTGTTACAGATCGTCGCCGAGGAGCCGGACCTGGACGGCGAGCCCGTGCGGATCGGTGACGTGTTATAGCAGATCGCAAACGGCCACCACACCGACCTCGCGGAGCGGTACGATTTTCCGACCCGTCCGACGCATTCACTGCCCTGGCTCTCAGTCGGCCACGTCCCGCGTGACGGATTCCCCATCGGTCAGCGTCGCCGGCAGTTCGCCGTCGTACCCCTCCGGCACGTACGGACAGAGGGGATCGCTGCCCGTCGGGTCCCCGGTCGCCGCGAACGCCCGAGAGCGGCTCCCGCCGCAGACCTGTCGGAACTCGCAGGCGCCGCACTTCCCCGCGAAGCCGTCGGGGTCCCGAAGCGACTCGAACAGCTTCGAGTCGCGGTAGATATCGACGACGGACCGATCCCGGACGTTGCCCGCGGACTTCGGGAGGAACCCGGAGGGGTACGTCTCTCCGGTGTGGCTGACGAAGGCGAAGCCGCGTCCGGCCGTTATCCCGCCGCGTCGGCGGGCTCCCCCGTCGCCGTCACGCTGGAGTCCGACCCGGCGGTAAAACGGGGCCTCCGTGGTCTTGACGCCGAACCGCTCCTCCTCGGCGAACCCGTGAAGCCATTCCATTACCTCCTCGGCGCGGTCCGGCGAGATCGGGTCGAGAATCCGACCGCGGCCGACGGGCACGAGGAAGAAGACGCTCCAGAGCACCGCGCCGAGCGCTCGGACGCGGTCCCGGATCGCCGGGAGGTCGTCGACCGTCTCGGCGCAGACGGTGGTGTTGACCTGCAGGGGGAGTCCGACCTCACGGGCCGCGTTGGCGGCGGTCAGCGTGTCATCGAAACTCTCCTCGCCGCGGAACCGGTCGTGGCGCTCCCTGGTCGCTCCGTCCAGGCTGAGCGCCATCCGTCTCACCCCCGCGTCGGCGAGGGCCTCGACGCGGTCGGGAGTCAGCGACGCCGTCCCGCTGGGCGTGATCGTCATGCGGTGACCGCGGTCGTCGCCGTGTGACACCAGCTCGAGGAGGTCCTCACGGGCGAGCGGGTCGCCACCTGACAGGACGACCAGTTGCCCGTCCCCGAAGTCCGCGGCGTCGTCGAGGAGGCGCTTTCCCTCGGCGGTCGTCAGCTCGTCGGGGTGTCGCGCCGGCTTCGCGTCCGCCCGACAGTGGCGGCAGGCGAGCCCGCACGCCTGCGTCACCTCCCAGATCAACACCAGCGGACGTCGGTCCACGTCGAGGTCCTCGAACATAGGCTCCCTCGTCACGACGGGCTTACTCGACTTGGAGCCCACCCCGAACACGTTCAGGTACTGTCCCGGTCGCCGGTCTGCCCGGGCTCCTCGACCGGGTCGCGCCGGAGGTCGACCCGCCGAACGACCGATCCGACGGCGAGACCCCGGTGCGGTCGGTGATTTTCGAAAGTCTGCGTTCGAGCCGAGAGCGGGCGTTCGGCTGCCAATTCTATATAGCGAAGTATAATTTATACGTCTGAGATGCGACGCACTTCACGTCGGAAGTAGAACGACGGAATTCGGGCCTGAGGGTCGAGACTACCTCAGCAGCCGGTACACGTTGGCCTCGTACGTCTCCCTGACCTGGTCGCCCCAGTTGTGGGTGTACGTGTCGATCACGTCGTCGGCGACGTCACCGCGCAGGTACTTTACCACGCCGCGGTCACCGGTCCGGTCGCGGAGGTGCGTCGTGAAGAAGTGCCGGAAGTAGTGGGGCGTGACGTTCTCCGCGGCCCCGCCGCCCGTTCGGTACCACCCGGCGTCGCGGGCGTACCGTTCGATGACGTGTCGCACCGCCTGCGGGTCGAGCCGCTCGCCCCACCCCTCCGCCGTACCGACGAACAGCGGATCGGCCGGTGACGGGCTGTCCGGACGGATCGCCAGCCAGCGTTTCAGGGTCCTGGCCAGCTCGTCGTCCACGGGGATCACCGTTCCGCGCTTGCGCTTGTTCGACGCCGTCCTGACCTCCCCGTTCAGCGTCTCGCCGACGGTCGCGTCCGGTGTCACGTACAGCGAATTCGGCCGATCCGCGAGGACGGGGCGGGTCCCGAGCGCGTACGCGTCCCGAAGCTCGGGGTCGTCGACGGCGAGATCCCGGAGATCCAGGTTACAACACTCTCCGACGCGCATGCCGGTCTTGAGCAGGGTCACGACGAGCGCTCGGTGGAGCGGGTGCCGGATTCCCGCCACGAACTCGCGCATGGCCGGGACGGAGATGTCGCGTCGAGCCGGGTCCTTGTCGACGGTCTCGTCCATCTCCTCCATCACGAGCGTCATGGGATTGCCCTCGAAGGCACCCAGCTCGGTCATATAGCCGTAGAACCGATGCAGGTAGGCGGCGTACGTCGCGACCGTGCTGTCGGCGACGTCCCCGCGAAGCGAGTGCACGAAGGACATACAGTCGCGGTGCGTCGCCGACGAGGGGGTCACGTCCCCGTCGAGAAACGCCTCGAACTGTCTGAGGACGCGTTCGTAGGACTCGCGGGTGCGCTCCGTCTTGCCGTGATACGTGAGGTCCTCGATGAAGTAGCCGACCGGGTCTTCGATCTCCTCCGGTGCTCGCGCGCTACTCATCGGTGAGGGTGTACCCGCCTTTCCGTCCGTTGTACCGAACGCGGTTGCGATCCTGCAGCGCGTCGAGCGCGTCCTCCAGCCGGTCCTCGAAGTCGCCGACCACGTCCTCGGCGAGCTCCTCCCACGAGAGGGGTCCGTTGGCGAGCGCAGATTCCACCCTCGTTTCGAGGCTCTCACCCCGGGGGTCAGACCCCTGCGGATCGGGTTCGACGGGGTTCTCGGAATCGGCCGTCGAAAACCCGCGGCGACCGGCCTGTACCATTGTTCTGACGAACTCGCTCTGTGACATCCCGAGTTCGTCGGCGTGGGCCTGCCACCGATCCTTTTGCTCCGCGGGAACGTACGTCTTCACCGAGCGGCGGTCGTCGCTCATTGTTCGTTCCCGCGTACTCCGGCCGGCATCTTCAAACTATCCCACAATTCGGGATAAGGTCACTTATACTGGGTTCTGGCACTCATTTTTCGTCGCCATATTCTTTTTATCTAGATTTGTAGTACTAATAATTCAGCGAAGGGTCTTAGATTACTAGATAAAAATAGAACGCCGGAGCATTAATTGTCGGCCGTCAACGGTCATTATTTGTCCCGCGATATATATTCTACTTGACTGATTTGTTTGGAATCATGATGTGGCCGAGGTGTGGGTCAGTCGCGTGTCGTTGTCGCCGAGTGCGCCCACGTCTCTCTGCCAGACATCGTCTCCGTCTCACAGCGGCTCGCACAGAGCCTCGCCGTCGTCTTCACGGTGGGCGAGGACCCTCTCGAGAGTACGTTCTCGAGAGGAAGCTCCCGGGAGTGTCAAGGTTCTGTTGGGCAGGTCGCAGGACCCAGACGACACGTGCGGTCCCCGACGTGTGAATCGTATGTCGCTATAAAAACTGCCGCACTCAGATTCGGATCTCGGACGCCGCGTCGTCGACGGTGAGCGCGGCGATGGCGCGTTCGACCGTTGGGTCGAGCTCCGCCGAATTCCGCATCAGCACGGTCTCGCTCGGGAAGAGGTGTTCTCCGACGACGAGCCCGTGTTCGCGGGCGGTCGATCCGGTGACGGTGAGGTAGACGCCGAGCCCCGCCCGGGCGATGCCCGCCTCCTCCTCCTCGTCCGGAGTCGGATAGACGAACTCCACCCCGTCGAGCGCCTCCGTGCCCAGCACCGCGGTGACCAACCGCTCGTACCGCGGCGAGATACACAGCGGCCCCTCGTAGTCGACGAGGAACTCGCGACCCAAGTCGGTCCCCGGGTGGAGCCGCTCCGGACGCCCCATCAGGGTGTGGTAGACGGTGTCTCCGAGGCCGTTGACGACGCGAACGTCGGTGTCGACGGGGTCGATCCGCTCGTTGATGTCGGCGATCTCGCCGAGGCCCTCGGCCCGGATCCCCACGACCTCCTCCAAGACCAGGTCCGCCGAGTCGAACCCGAGCGCGAACTCGTGGGTCCGGAGGGCGCGGAACGGCTCCTCGCGGCCGACGAGCTTCAGCCTGACGTCTCCGAGATCGACCGTCGCGGCATCGAAGACGATCCGGCGCGGCTTCCCGTCGCGGTCGTCGCGCAACAGCGTGAACTCCGGTCGGGTCGGGACGGTCGGATCGGAGTACTCGGCCAGTCGCTGGTAGGGACCCTCGTCGGCGTCGACGCGGTCCTTGGTGATCGCCTTCTCGTAGCGGAGCGTGTTGCTCACGCTGTCCGCGAGGCCGTCCAGCCGGTCGTCGCGACCGACGGCCGCGATCCGTTCGAGGACCGCCTCCAAGGGACGGCCCTTCCGCGGGACGGCGACCGGTACCGGTTCGCTCATTGTCCGAGGTGGGACACCGCGGCTAAAACGGGTTGCGCTTTCGGACGGCGGAGACCGCCGAACGCCTTTTGAGGAGAAGGGTCAACGAGAACGACGCTGCGAACCGACGGGCTTACGGCCCGAACGCCTCGTTGAGCCGCTTGCGGAACGCCTCGAGCTCTTCGAGGTGGTCGTTGATGTCGTCGATCTCGGCTTGGACGTCGTCGAGGTCCTCCCCGAGCCGGTCCTCGATCGACGTCAACCGGGTGTCGACCTCCGCGAGGTCGTCCCACAGGTCGTCGAACTCCTCGTCGAAGCGCCCCATCCGGGACTCCACGTCGTCGACGCGGTCCGCCGTCGACTCGGCCGCGGCGGCGGCGGCGTCGACTTCCTCGTACAGGGTCTCGACGTCGTCGCCGACGTCGTCGAGCCCCTCGTCGAGCGCCTCCGTCTCCTCGTCGATCCGCGACACGTCTCCCGTGACGTCCTCGAGCCTCGCTTCCACGTCGCCGACGGAGTCGTCGACCCGCGAGACCGTCTCGCGGAGGTCGTCGCGGTCCGCGTCGGCCGCGTCGACCCTGACGTCGAGCGCGTCCATCTCGGTCTCGACGGCCGCTACCTTCCGGTCCAGCTCGTCGAGTATCTCCCGCGCCGTTCCCTCGCCGTCGATGAACTCCGCGAGCGCGTCTGCGTACGCCTCGATGTCGGCGACGCTCGACTGGAGGCGAGCGATGCGGACGTCGACGCTCCGGGGCACGCTGACGTCGAGCTCCGCGCCGATGGTCTCGAGGTCCTCGTCCGCCACCTCGCCGGCGCGGATCTCGGCCGCCAGGGCGGCGGCGAGGCCGCTTTCGGACGACGCGTCGGGGGCGGCGAGGGCGACTGATTCGACGCGCTCGGGGGACTCTTCGTCCGGTTCGGTCGCCCCGCTGTCCCCGGGCGACGGCTCCGATTCGGTCGCCTCCTCGGGCTCGTCGTCGCGGACCGTGACCGCCGCGGTACCGCCCGAAGAGACGGTTCGCGGCTCGGGGGCGGCCGACCCGTCGTCCGCGTCGTTTGGGTCCTCCGCCTCGGCGACCCCTTCAGCGTCGGTCTCGAGCCCCTCACCCGAGTCCGACTCGGACGCCCCTCTTTCGGCCGCGTCGGCGGTCGGTTCCTCTATGCCGGGCAGCGTGGCGCGGTCGCCGGAGAGGACCTCCCTGACGGCGTCGGCGTCGCCGGCCCCCAGCACGTCCTCGATCTCCTCGCCGACCGGGACGTGTTCGATGACCGGCGTGCCGAGGAACCCGTCGAGGTCGGGGTCGTCGTCGCGGATACCGAACACCGTCTCGATCGCGTCGCCCGGGTCGAGGACGCGTTCGAACTCGACGCGGTGGTCCTTGTACGCGGTCCAGTTCCCGCTCTCGTACTCCGGGTGGAACCCGATGCGGTCCATCGGGAACGACTCCGGAATGCGGTCCACGATGCGCACGCGCACGGGGTCCTCGCGGGTCGAGGAGAGCTCGTAGGTCACCGCGGGCACGGGGAACGCGTCGTCGGTGAAGGATTTCTCGACGCGAATACCGTCCTCGTCGACGGTCGTCGCCGCTTCTGCCGTCCGTTCGCTCATACCGAGACCCTTCCGGAGCAGGGGCTTAAAGTCCACGGGCCGGGTTTCGGCGTTGATAACGACCGAGACGCCGGAAGCGCGGCCGTGACCGTCTCAATGCGTCCGCGAGCGAATCGCCGCTACAGCTCGATCCGGTCGCCGATCTCGACGATCTCCAACCGGTTCGGGTGTTCGAAGCTCCGCACGTGTTCGTGGAGCGCGGTCGGATCCGCGGTCAGCCCCTTCCACATGTCCCAGTGCGTCGGGACGAGGCGGTCGAGTTCGAGGTCGTTCGCCGCCTTCGCAATCTCGTTCTCGTCGCTGTACCACTTCGTGCGGACGGGCTCGCCCGTCTCCTTGCTAGGGACCGCCCCCACCGAGCCGAACGCGAGGATCCCGAGATCGACGTCGAACTCGTCGGCGAGGTCCGGGAACGACGCCGAGGGCTTGCTGTCCCCGGCGTGGAACACGGTGCCGGCGTCGTGTTCGATCACGTAGCCGACCGGGTGCGTGGCGTCCGGGTCGTGCGTTTCCCTGACGTGAACCGTGAACTCGCCGATCCTCAGCTCGTCGCCCTCGGTCACCTCGGTGAACGCCCCCTCGTCGACGTCCCACCGCTCCGTCCAGCGTTCCTCCTCGCGTGCGACCGCGAGCGAGTCGTCCGGGGCGATCAGGTCGGCGTCGGTGTTCGCGAGAATCGGCGCCTGCGAGGGGCCGTGGACGTGGTCGGTGTGCTCGTGGGTCGCGAGCACCGCGTCCGCGACATCGACGTCGTCCGGGTCGAAGGGGACCGGGACCATCCTGATCGTGCGGGGCGGGTCGCCCGTGCCCACGTACGGGTCGATCCAGAGGACGGTGCCCTCGCTCCCCTTGAGCGCGAAGCCGTTACAGCCCAGGTACCACAGCGCCACCGTGTCGGGGTCGGCGTCCGCGACCGCGCGCGGCAGCCAGTCGCCCCAGTCGGAGTCGGCCATGCCGGTCGTGCGGTGGCGCGCGTGGTAACGATTCCGGAGTTTCGTCGAAAACGTGACCGTTCGAATCCGATAGTATTCGTCTGAGACGGAACAGATAAATCGCATAACGCTATACAGAAACCTGGCGGGGAGGGTCGTCGCTTTCGGTTGGACGAGCGCTTCCGACGGCTTCGTCGTCAGACGGGAACAGGGATGCGCTCGGTCAGTTCGATCGCGCCGCTTCCGCGTCGGGCTACGACAGCACCCGAGCGACGACGGCGTCGTTGAGGCGGCGATTGAAAAGCGGAGTCTGCAGCGGGAAATCCGATGAACGCCGCCGCAGAGGCGGTGTAGGCAACGGACATTCGCGCGACGAGTTCGGCCAGTAGGCCGATATCGGCCGCGGCGCAAACGGAAGTGAATCGCCGACACGAGCTCGGTAGCCCGAGACAGCGACTGTAGCACAGGCCGAGAAGCGGGAGACACTGAGAGCCGTCAACCTGTGCGGTACCGAACGGCCGCGTCGGGCGGACGACTCGTGATTTTGCGAGACAACCTCTGGACCCGCGTCGACACCGACGGCGGCTACCGGTATCGGGGGTGACACGCCCTCCGATCTTCTCACCCCAACTGTCCGGTGGGCCTGTTCGATACCGGAGTGTTCCGCCAAACCGACTTTACTGCTACCTGCGATTGCGTACCTGTCGGCGCTTCCGTTACGTCGACACCGTTGCCGAGTCGGAGATGATGTCAGGGGAGTACTGTGTGGCTCGCGGGGGGGCACCGAGCCACACAGGTTTCCGTTTCTGGTCTGTCAGTCTAACGCCAATTCGATATCCACGGTTACGGCCGTGCCGTGACGTGTACGGACGGACATCCGATAAGGATCGACAGTCACGGACATATACGGTATGGGTCGTGAGAGCCGAATCAGTCCGTGAAACAAGAATTGATAACTCAGTGAGTGTACCCGCTATGGATTCTGACACCCTAGTTACCCGGTTCGATCAGACGAGCAGGTTGTCGACGCTCGACGCGGTGCTCGATGCCGTCTCGGAATTCACACACACGGACGCGGAGGAGCTTCGATGTCTCAATCGGTATATCGACGGCGATGCGATCTGCATGCTGTTCGGTGATTCGGGCAGTTCGACGACGCGCATCGAGGAAGGGACCCTCACCTTTCGATACGACGACGTGTTCGTGACACTGACGCACGACGGGTGGATCGAAGTCGTCGATGCCGACGAGTTCCGCGCGCCCCCGACGCCCCGCGGGCTCTCTGCCGACGCACGCGCACAGCGGTCGACCGAGGCGGCCCTCAACGTGGCGGCGACGGCCCTCGCTGAGGCCGAAGAACACATCTGGACCGCCGCCAGTTCCACGTCGAACGACGACCTCGTCGATCCGCTCTGGGCAGTAGTGGAGCGGCTCTGGGCCCTGCAAACGTCGCTCGAAGACATGGCGTCGCAATCTCTTCCGACCGAGACACCGGCGACACGACCCAATGAGCGGCGGTAGCGTAACGACCGCACCCTCGCTGTTCGACCTCGCCGTCCATCTCAACCGAGAAGACACGTTGAGGGGCGCGATTGACCGGACCATAACCGCGGTGCAGACCGTGATAGAGGACGCCGCGGTGGCCGTGTGGCGAACCCCCGCGGGGCGGGATTGCCGTGCGGAGGACGATCGGGCTTCGGAACGGTCGCCCCCACCGGCGTTCGTCCCCGACCGCGGTACGGGCCGGTCGGTTCGGGTCCCCTCGCCGGGCGTGACGCTTAGTAGGCGATGTCTTACCGCAGAGACGCCGATCCAGACGGGGGGGGTGGCGGGACCGACCGGACTGGACGGCAAACACTGGCTGCCGCGTGAGGAGCTGTTCGTTCCGATCGATTCCGAGCGTGTGCTGTCGGCGGGGTGGAGCGACGACGGCGCGACCGCGTCGGACGCGTCGGCCGTTCGCGATGTCCTCGAGCGGGCCGGAGTCGCGCTCGCCGCGGCACTCGACCGGATCAACTCTCGAAGCGACTCCGCCCGGTCGAGCGAGACGGCCTCCGGAATCCGACTCGGCGCATTTCGACAGGCCATCGAGGACGCTGCCGACGGCATCGCCGTCCTCGACGACGAGGCGTTCGTTTACGTCGACCAGACGCACGCCGACATGTACGGGTTCGACGGCAAACAGCAACTGCTCGGCCGCAGTTGGCGAGAGCTATATGCTGCCGACGAAGCGGCGCGGATCGAAGGCGACGCGTTCGACGCGCTCGAACGCGACGGCCGCTGGCAGGGCCGAGTCACGGGGAACCGTCCCGACGGCACGACGTTTCCCGCCGAGCTGTCCCTAACCATGGTCGGCCCGTCTCGGATGGTCTGTACGGTGCGTGACGTGACCGATCGCGAGAGGCGGGAACGCGAACTGAGCTTAAAAGAGCGGGCGCTCGACGAGGCGGGAGCCAGCATCCAGATCACGGACCCGACTCGACCGGGGAACCCGTTGGTGTACGTGAACGAGGAGTTCGTGCGGCTAACCGGATACGACCGCTCCGACGCCCTCGGGCGAAACCCGCGGTTCCTCCAGGGACCCGGGTCGGATCCGGAGACGACGAATCGGATACGGACGGCGATCGACACCGAGCGGCCGATCACGACGGAAGTGAGAAACTACACCGCTGACGGCGAGCCGTACTGGGCGAAACTCTCCGTGATGCCGGTCAGAGACGCGAACGGGATCGTGACCAACTACATCGGCGTGCAGCACGATATCACCGAGCAACGACGGCTGATCAGAGAGCTCACAGACCGGACGAACCGGTTGGAACTCGTCCTCGGCGGGACGGGGACGGGGATCGGCGAGTGGGACTTCACCACGAACACGGTCACCTTGGACGCCACCTTACGCGAAATAGTCGGAACGAGCCCGACGACGATGGACGAGTGGCAAGCGATCGTCCATCCGGCGGACCGCGAGCGTTCCACCGACGCCTTGCGGCGGCCCATCGAGACCGGCGAGCCGACCGCTGAGACGGTTCGAGTCAGGACGGAAGACGGCGAAGTCACGTGGATCGACATCCACGCCGTGGCGAGCGATGCCGGCGACGGCCCCGCCCGGGTGCTGGCGATGGGACGAGACGCGACGGACCGCTCCGAGCGTGTGAGATGGGCGTCGAGACTGTTCGATCGGGGGCCGCTGCTGTTCGTTCAAACCCGTGCCGTCGACGGCGAAGCGGTCGTCGAAGCCTGCGACCGGTCGTTTTCAGCGGCGCTGGGATACGAGCGCGAAGCGGTGGTCGGGCAGCCGCTCACTCGTTTTTATACCGATGACTCGACCGATTCGCTCCGATCGGACGGCTACGAGCGCGCGCTCAGCGGCGAACTCACCGTCGCAGAACGCACGCTCGTGACGACGGACGGCGACACGGTCCCGTGTCTGCTGCGGGCGATTCCGCGCACCGTCGACGGCGCGGTCGTCGGAACCGACGTGCTGTTCGTCGATATCTCCGAACGCGAGAAGTACGTCAGACGACTGGAGGCGATGTTCAACAGCCCGTATCAGTTCACCGCGTTGATCCGCCCTGACGGGACCGTGACTGACGTGAACGACGCGTTAATCGCGCGCATCGGCGTCGATCGCTCGGCGATGGTCGGCGAACGGATCGACGAGTTCCCGTGGCTGAGCCTCGACGCGGACCGCGGCCTCACGGTCGGCGAGGCGGTCGGCCGCGCGGCGGACGGGACATTCGTGGAGAGCGAAGCTGAGCTACAGGGTCGAGACGGTCTCGCACGCATCGAAGTGTCTTTCAGGCCGATTCGTAACGCCGACGAGGATATCGCGCTGATCGCGGTGGAGGGGAACGACGTCACCGTGAGGACGCAACAGCGGCAGCACTTACAGGTCCTCCAGCGGGTCGTGCGACACAACTTCCGGAACGATCTAAACAAGCTCGTGGGGTGGACGACGATCCTCGCCGAGGAGTCGGACGCCGACCGCCGTCAGGACCACCTCCGTCGACTCACGCGGATATTCGATAGCTGGGAGCGGATCACGGAGAAAATGCGGGTGATCGACCGAGCGATACGGGAGATACCACGCGACGAGTCGACCGTCGACGTCCGTGAGGTCACCGAGACGGCGGTGACGGCGGCACACGGTGACCATCCGGACGCGACGACCGCCGTCTCGATAGACGCTCCGGACTGGGCCGTCTCGCGGTGGCTCGAACAGCCGCTTACCGAGGTGATGAAGAACGCGGTGCTCGCGGGGGACCGAGCGGACCCGCACGTCGACGTCTCCGTGGAACGGGCGGGCGAGGGCTGGCTTCGGATCGTCGTGGCCGACGACGGGCCGGGGATGCCGGACGTCGAGCGCGCGGTGTTAGCCACCGGCGAGGAGACGCCGTTGCGACACGGGTCGGGGCTCGGGGTCTGGCTGATTCGGATGCTGGTCTCGACTCTCGGCGGCGAGGTCGACGTCGACGTGACAGACGCCGGTACCGAAATCACGCTCTTAGTTCCGGCGGCGGCGGACAGCGACCGGTTCGGCCGGCGTCCGACCTCAGCCGGTGACGACGGCGGTCGTCGTCTGCGCTCTCGGGACGGGGCGTCGAAACTGTGAGGAGCGTGAAACCCGCTACGGAACGAAAAGCAGTCAAACGGCGAGCATCAGCAGCGCGTCCCCCGGCAACACGAGCCCTGGCCGCGGTCCGGAGTCGCCTGATAGCGTCACGACGCCCGATCCGAGACGGACCCGTCGCCCTCTTTTTCGACCGTCTCCGGCGGCCGTCGGTCCGACGCTCGTCTCGACTGCGCGCTCTCCGAACGCGGCGCCGATCCGAGCTTCCGCCACGTGGGGGGGACGTCCCGCTTGCCAACGGTTCGCGCCTCGATCCCGTCCCGCCCGGCTCGTACCTGAACGACGTAATCGAAGTGCGCCGAGCCGACGCAGCCTGAGCCGTCGATATCGCTCGCCGGCGACACGTGAACGAGCCCGCCGACGCCCCGGTTTCGCCACCGGCCGACGAGTTCGTGAAGGAACCGGTCGAGCGCGGACGAGTCGTGATGCGCTAACAGCTGCGTCATCGTCGCGATCGCGAACGTCCCCGTCCGCTCGCTCGTCACGACCTCCGTCGTCGTGCGTTCGACTGCGACGCCGAGCGAAGTGAGATCGCCGGGATATCGCTCCGCCGCGAGAAGCCGATCCACCAGTTCGTTCCCGCGTCCGTCGACGTAGACGGACGGATCGACCCGAGGTCGACGATCGCCGCCCGTCGCCTCCGCGGTAGGGTCGGTGGGGCGATGCAGATACTCGCACGCCACCGCGATCAACTCGGGTGCGTGAACACTCATACCCCTTCACCCGCCCGTTCCAACGCCGGGCGCGGACCGAGTCGCGTCGGCATCTCGGGTGCGCCACCCCCGTCTGAACACGTATCCGTTAACTGCCGACAGCAGGCGTATCTCCGCGCCCGAACAGATGAGGCAAGCGACCGTGAGACCGTATATCTCCGGGTCCGGTCGGCGGTCGCCGAGTCGTCGTCACCGGAAAAATCCGCGGATGATCTTCGACTCCGCGGCACGCAGATGCTGGTGGAGCGTCGACGAAGAGACGTCGAACCTGTCGGCGAGGTCGGCCCCGCTGATACCACGCGGGTCGTCGTAGTACCCCTCTCGCAGGGCCGTTTCAGCGATCTCCCGCTGTCGGTTGGTCAGGTCCCGGCCCCCGGTCGGCCCGTGACGTCTGCCGGTCGCCTCGGAGAGGTGACGCTTCGAGGTGAGCGTACACGAGTCGGAGACGGCAGACAGCTCCTCACTGACCGGCCCGATCACCGACGGGTCCGTCGTCCGGAACTCCAAGACGTCGGCGCCTGCACGGGCGCGAACGCCGGTCAGTCGCGTGTCCGTCCGCACGAGCACGTGACGAACGGGGGCGAGCGAACGACCCGGCGTGTCCGTCATCCGCAGAGCGAACTCGCGAGCATCGCCGTCGGCCGAGCCGATCGCGTCGAGTTCGACGCCCGGCGTCGCCGCGACGTAGTCGCGAAGCGCCGCGGTAGTGTAGTCGACCGCACGACCGGTCAGGTAGAAGCTCTCCGTGCCGGTCAGCGCGACGTGTTCGACCACGATAGTGCCGCCGTTCGGGAGCCCAGGAAACAGCGGTGACGGACGCCGACACTCGATGTCGAAGACGACCGGTGCCTCCGACCCGCTCGCGGAGTCCAACGTCGATAACCGCGTTCCGGCGGCGTCCGTTACCGCCTCGACCGCCCGCCGCTCCGGTTCGGTGAACCGATCCACACCCGTGCTGGCGAACTCGGCGACGGCGTGGACGGTCCCGCGATGGCTCATCGGGACCGCGAGCGATTCCCGGTAGCCGAAGTGAAGCAGTCGGTTGAGCCACTCGCCGTGGCCGCCCGTGGTCTCCCGCCCGTCGGAGACGTGCCGACGCTCGTTTCGCGAGGCGGCGACGACCGCGGGAAGCGCACCCTCGTCGTTCTCGTACAGCTTCGCCGGACCGCCCGGCTCGGACACCGCGACCGGATCGATCCGCTCGCCGACCGGATCGTACGTGCCGACGAACGCGTACTCCGCCACGCGGTCGCCGAAGCCGACCACCGCCTCGCGCACCGCCGTCTGCGTCTCTGCCGCCGCGATGGCGTCGACGGCGTCGACGACCGCCTCCCACAGGCCCTGATAGCGGTCCGCTCGCTGCTGAACGGTTTCGATATCACTCGAGAGTCCCTCTATCGATGTCCGCTGCTGGATCCGTGTCAGTCCCGCCGAGACCTGCTGGCTCACCGCCCGGACGAACGACTCGACCGTTTCGTCGCGGTCGTCGACGACCACGATCAGCAGGCTCGTCTCACTCAGTTGCGTGACGAGCGTCTGTTTCTCGGCCGAACCGTCGGCGTCGGCCACGGCGTCGACGGCGAACCAAGACGTGCCCGACGCGCCGAACGCCTGCCAGAGATCCGTTTCGCCGGGGCGGAGGCGTCGCCGACCGTGCGACTCGGAGTCGTCTCCGGCAGTCGCGCGTTTGACGAGCGCCCCGTCCGCGGTATCGCGGTCGTAGATGGCGATCTCGTCGGCCGCCACCGCGTCGGCGACCGCCTCGACGCAGGCGTCGAACGCGTCTTGCGGGTCCGCGGCCTGAAACACCCGGCCGCTCACGGCGTAGAGGCTCGTCAACCGGCGCTGTCGGTCGAGTTCGTCGCGCGTATCGGTGAGCTCGGTGATGTCGTTGGCGACCCCGAGCACGGCGTCTTCGTCGCTCCCGGTCGGCGAAAACGGGATCTTCCACGTCTCTAAGACGCGTTCCGTGCCCGCGGTGTCGGTGAGCGTCTCTTCGGTTCGATAGAGCGGTTCACCGGTCTCGATCACCCGTCGGTCGTCGTCGGTGAACGCGTCCACCTCGTCAGGGTGAGCCGTGTAGTCCGCGTCGGTCGACCCGATCAGGTCGGCGACGGTGGTGCCGTACGCCTCGGCGAGGGCCTCGTTCGCGAGCAGAAACTCGCCGTCGGTGTTTTTCGCGAAGACGAGCTGCGGCACCGCGTTGATCACCCGTTCGAGTTGGTCGCGTTCGGCCTCGATGCGGTCGCGGGCCTCGCGAAGTTGGCGTCGCTGCGCAACGAGCCGTATCGCCGTCCGGAGGTACTGCGTGATGATCAGGACGAGTTCGCGCTCACTCTCGTCGAGATCGTCCGGAGCCGGCGTCCCGACAATAAACACGCCGTCGTCGCCGACGGGGACGATGAGTTCGGTGCCGATCGGCGTCCCCCGATTGTGGACGTCCCGCTCGGCGGCTACGTCCGGGTAGTACGCGGGCGTGCCGGCGGTGAACGCCTTCCACGCGAGCGATTCGTCCGGGCGGAACCGCGGCACGTCCGCGACGAGCGATTCCCCCGCGCTGGAGACGGACACCGGAGCGAGCACGTCGGCCGTGGACTCGTCTCCGTCC
This sequence comes from Halorubrum sp., assembly GCF_046498025.1. Lineage (NCBI taxonomy): Archaea > Methanobacteriati > Methanobacteriota > Halobacteria > Halobacteriales > Haloferacaceae > Halorubrum > Halorubrum sp. Next base: position 17,475 of record NZ_JAWOBM010000036.1, on the reverse strand, counting down.
GCCGCGTCCGCGGCCTCGTGTGCCCAATACCCGGAGAACGGTCGATCGATGATTTCCGTGATCCCCTCGATCGCGGTATCGATCACGGCCTCGTACCCGTTCGCCGTCATCAGTTCCTCGGCGAGCGACCGCGTCGCCTCGAAGCGACGGAGCCGTCGTTCACGGTCCGAGAGGTCGAGGTTCACGCAGGCAATCCCGCCGTCGGGAAGCCGGGCAAGCGACACGCGCTGTGTGATTGGAGAGCCGTCGCGTTTGACCCCGACCAGCTCTCCGTCCCACGACCCCGCGTCGGCCACGATCGGGAGAACCTCGGTCTCGATCCGCTCGATGGCGTCGTCCGCGTATATCTGTCGCCACGTCCCGCCGAGCAGCTCGTCGGGGTCGTCGTACCCGAACATCGAGACGTGCGCGTCGTTGAGATACGTGTACTCCCCGTCTTCGTTCAGTAGCGCGATGCCGGACGTCGTGAGTTCCATCGCCGTCGCCTGTCGTTCGAGCCGATCGAGGGACGCCATGCGTTCGCTGGCGTCTTGAAACACGCCGAGCACGTACTCGGTGCCGTCGTGTGTGAGCGTCGTCGACGTCACGTCGACGGGCGCCGTCGACCCGTCGGCACGCAGGATCCGGAGCGATTCGTCCGCCTCGGCAAACACGGGTTCCCGCCGTCCCTCTCGAGCGGCTTGAAACCCGGCACGATAACGTTCCTCCGGCTCCGGGGGGTGGAGTTCGGTCTGGTGCATTCCGATGAGCGAGGAGCGTTCACGACCGAACAGCTCCGTCGCCGCTTGGTTCACCGCGACGACGGTCCCGGTTTCGGCCTCCGCGACGAGAATTGGGGTGGGCGCCTTGATCGCCAGCCGCGCGAGGAACGCGTCGGCCCTGTCGTCTGGCGACGCGGAGTGTGGACTCATTTCAATGAGGGTAGTACCACATCGAGAGTGTTGAGTGTATCGTCGGGGTCGCGGTCCCGCGTGCCAGTTACCCCGGGGAGCGACCGCCGAATCGAGAGACCCGGGCGGAGCGGGCTACTCGCCGCCGACCGCCCACTCGGCGTCGAGCTCGCGGTGCGTGAACGGGAGCGCGTCCTCGCCGGAGTAGCTCGCGACGAGGTGGCCGTCCCCCTCGAGGTAGTACTTGTAGGTGGTGAGCCCCTCGAGGCCGACCGGGCCGCGCGCGTGGACCTTGCCGGTCGAGATGCCGACCTCCGCGCCGAGCCCGTAGCGGTAACCGTCGGCGAAGCGCGTCGAGGCGTTGTGGAAGACGCTCGCGGCGTCGATGCCGGTCATGAACGCGTCGGCCGCAGAGCGGTCCTCGGTGACGATGGACTCGGTGTGTTTCGAGCCGTGCGCGTTGACGTGTTCGACCGCCTCGTACACGTCGTCGACGAGCTTGATCGACAGTTCGAGGTCGCCGTACTCCGCGTCCCAGTCGTCGTCGGTCGCCGCGCCGACGTCGACGACCTCGCGGGTCGCGTCGTCCCCGCGGAGCTCGACGCCCGCCGCCTCGTAGCGCTCGACGAGGCCCGGGAGGAACTCGGGCGCGACGGACTCGTTCACGAGCAGCGTCTCGACCGCGTTACACACCGCCGGGTACTGTACCTTCGCGTCGAACGCGACGGCGGCGGCCATCTCCAGGTCGGCGTCGTCGTCGACGTAGACGTGACAGATCCCCTCCGTGTGGCCGAGGACGGGGATCTGGGTGTTGTCCTGGATGTACGAGACGAACTCGGAGGAGCCCCGCGGCATCACCAGGTCGACCTTGTCGTCGAGTTCGAGGAGCCGGTCGACCTCCTCGTGCGCCTCGACGAGCCCGGCCCAGCCCTCGGGGAGGTCGGCGGTCGCCTCGCGGATCACCCGGTGGAGGACGCGGTTCGACTCGCTCGCCTCGCTGCCCCCCTTGAGGATGACGGCGTTGCCGGACTTCAGCGCGAGCGCCGCGATCTGGACGAGCGCGTCCGGCCGCGACTCGAAGACGGTCGCGACCACGCCGATGGGGACCGACACGCGGTACAGCTCCAGCCCCTCGTCCAGTTCGCGGGCGGCGAGCGTCCGGCCGAGTGGGTCGTCCTGCTCGGCGACCGACTCGACCATCGCGGCGATGTCGTCGATCTTCGCGGCGTCGAGCTTCAGCCGGTCGACGAGCGCCTGCGTGTACTCGCCGCGCTCCAACATCTCCTCGGCCGCCTCGACGTCCCGCGCGTTCGCCTCGAGGATCGCCGACTCGTTCGCGCGGAGCGCGTCGGCGACCGATCGGAGCGCCTCGTTCCGGGTCGCCTCGTCGGCGTTGGCGAGCCGCAGGGCGGCCCGCTGTGATCGCTCGACCAGTTCGTCCGTGTCGCGGTCGATCTCGGTGGTCTCACTCATTCGTCTCACCCGATGTCGGCACGAATAGCGTGCCCGTCGGTTTACCGGCTGCGATCCGCTCTAACACGTCTCGGGTGGCGGAGCCGGCGATCACGGCGGGGGTACCGCTCTCGGCCACGTCGCGGGCGCCCTCGACCTTCGTCTGGATCCCGCCGAAGTCGGAGGTGGTGCTGTCCCCGATGATGTCCCGGACGGCGTCGTAGTTCGCCCCGACCGCCTCGATGACGGCGGCGTCCGGGTCGCGCTTCGGGTTCCCGGTGTACACCCCGTCGACGTCGGTGAGCGTGACGAGGAGGTCGACGTCGAGCGCGATCGCGGCCGACGCCGACAGCATGTCGTTGTCGCCGATCCGCAGCTCGTCGGTCGCCACCGCGTCGTTCTCGTTGATGACGGGGACGACGTCCCAGTCCAGCAGGGTCTCGACGGTGTTGGTGAAGTTGTCGAACCGCTCGGGCGCGTCGAGGTCGGCGCCGGTCACGAGGATCTGCGCGACCGGCTGGTCGTAGCGGTCGAAGCTCTGCGTGTAGTGGCGCATCAGGAGGCTCTGGCCGACCGTCGAGAGCGCCTGACTCTCCTCGATGACGTCCGTCTCGGCGTCGACGTCGACAGCGTCGGTGCCGCCGCCGTTGCCCAGCCGCCCGATGCCGGCGCCGACGGCGCCCGACGAGACGACGACGACCTCCTTGCCGCGCCGGCGGAGGTCCATCACGTCGGCGACGAGCTTGTCGAGCTTCACCCGGTCGAGCCGCGAGTCGTCGTCGGTCAGGGAGTTCGTCCCCGCCTTCACCACCACGCGGTCGGCCTCGGCGGCCGCGGTGCGCGCGCGGTCGACGGTTTCGGGATCGACGGCCCCGACCGCGACGCCGTCACTCGTCATCGAACGCCTCGGCCAGCTCCCGCGAGCGCTCCTCGGCCGCCGCGACGGCGTCGATCACCGCCTGGTCGGCGTCGCTGTCCCAGAGGACCTCCATGCCCTCTATCGTCGTCCCGTTCGGCGAGCAGACCGCGTCGATGAGCTCGTCCACGCTCCGGTCGTCGCGGAGCACGGTCTCCGCCGCGCCCTTGAACGTCTGCGCGGCGAGCGTCTCGGCCTGCTCGGGGTCGAGCCCGCCGTCGATCCCGGCCCGTTTCACCGCGTCGATGAGGTAGAAGGCGAATGCGGGCCCGCTGCCGTTGACGGCGGTCGAGATGTCCATCAGCGACTCGTCGACCTCGACGAACTCGCCGGCGTCGTCGAGCATGGCGCGGACCTCGTCGGTGAGCCCGTCGTTCGTCGCCGCCGCGGCCATGTCGCCCGTCTCGGCCGCGAGGTTGGGCATGATCCGGACGACCGTCGCCGGGGTCCGTTCGGCGACGAACTCGCGGGGGAGCCCCGCGGCCAGCGTCACCAGCTGCTGGTCGGCCCGCAGGTCGAGGTCCGCGAGCACGTGTTCTGCCACGTCCGGCTTGACGGCGAGGACGACGATTTCGGCGTCCCTCGCCGCGGCGACGTCGTCGGTCGTCTCGTCGGCGGCGTCCTCGACGGCGGCCAGCACGTCCGGGTCGATGTCGATCGCCGTCAGGTGATACGAGTCGGTCCTCGCGAGGCCGCGCAACAGGGCACCGCCCATGTTCCCGCAGCCGATTATGCTCACGCGTGTCATGTTACCTGCACGGAGACGACTCAGGGACATACCAACTGCGGTTTGGACAAGATTGCCACCAGACGCGCCGAGAGGGCCTCAGAGCTGACGAGAACGGCTTAAACCACCCGTTCGTACAGCGAGCGATACCGATCCGCGACGGCGTCGAGCGCGAACGCCGCGCTCCGGTCGGCCGCGTTCGCCCCGAGCCGCTCGCGGAGCGCGGGGTCGGTCAGTCGCCGTATCGCGTCCGCGAACGCCTCGGTCTCGTCGTCGTCGTCGGGGTCGATCTTGAGGCAGTCCTCGCCGTCGACGAGCCACGAGAACGTCTCGATGTCGCGGACGACGACGGCCTTGCCGGCGGTCATCGCCTCCAGCAGCGCGATCCCCTCGTTCTCCTCGTGGGTCGGGAACAGGAACACGTCGCCCGCGGCGAACGCCCCGCGGACGTCGTCGACGAAGCCGGTGAACGTGCAGTTGTCCGGCGACTCCTCGATGAGCCGGGTCGTCTCGCGGCCTTTTAACGAGAGGTCGAGCGGGCCGAACCACGCGAAGTCGACGTCTGGGAGCGCGCGGGCCACCTCGACGAACGTCGCTAACCCCTTCCGCTTGATCACGTGGCCGACGAGGAAGACGGTCGGCGGCTCCAGGTCGTACCGCTCGCGGTACTCCGCCTCCAGCGACTCGAAGCCCGCCAGCTTCTCGCGGTCGACGCCGTTCGAGATCACGGTCGTCGGCCGGTCGGTGTACCCCTCGATCACGCCGCGGTTGTACTCGGAGGGGCAGACGAGCGCGTCGGCGAGCCCGTACGCGCGGCCGAGATAGGGCCTGAGCGGCTTCGCGAGCGCGTTGGTGAACCGGAAGCTGTCGCCGAAGTCCTCGGCGGTGACGTGGGTGTGTGCGACCACCGGCACGCCGCGGGCGCGCGCTCGCTTCGCGTACCACACCGAGCGGGGGCCCATCAGGTTGCAGTGGAGCACGTCGGCGTCGAGCGTCGGCTCGGCGGTGTACGCGATCCCCTCCCGGTCGAGCATCTTCCGCTGGTGGTCGACCGATTCCTTGATGCCGCCGGTGACGTGGTCCGCGAACTCGAAGTAGTGGCTGACCTTCATCGCGGGGTCGCGTCGACGCTCACTCGACTTCCAGCCACGGGACCTCCATCAGCGGCGGGATGTGGGTCTCGATGTGGTGTTCCCAGACGCCCTCCTCGCCGAACGCCTCGCCGTGGTCGGCGGTGACGACGACGGTGCCGTCGAGCTCCGCGACGAGCTCCGCGACGGACTCGAGGGCGATCCGCAGGTTCTCCTCGTAGAGGCGAAGCGCCGTGACGCGCGTGCCGTCCGTCACGAGGTCGGTCGGGTCGAGCTCCAGCCACAACCCCGCCTTCTGCGCGAACTCGCTGTCGTCCAGCCGGCTCTCGATCTTCGGCCGGACCGTGTCGCTGAGCGACGAGAGGAGGCCGCCGTCGTCGTCGCTGTCTCCCGATTCCTCCTCCTGTCGTTTGATCCCCTTCCGGATCTGCTTGAGCTTCTGGCCCTTGCCCCGAGAGAGGTAGGGGGCGTGCGGCTGCATGTAGTGGAGCACCGTGCGGTCGGCGCGTTCGACCGCCTCGCGATTCTCCCGGAACGCCTCCGCGATCCCCCCCGGCGGAACCGTCCCGAGGTCGTCGTCCCAACCGGTCTTCCAGACGTCGTGGATGTCGCTGATGTGGTCGGAGGCGGTCCACTCGTAGTCGCAGCTCGCGCCCCACTTCAGCTCGTTCAGCGGCACGCCGAGGTCGTTGATGAAGGGGTTCCCGGAGAAGTAGGCGATGTCGTGGTCGCCGGTGAACGTCCGGGAGGCCCACTCCGGCGTCGACGAGCCGACGCTCCAGCGCTTCTCGAGGTCGCCGTCGAGGTACTCGTCGTACACGTCCTCGAACACGTCGTAGCGACACGCGTCGAGGACCAGACAGTAGTCCCACTCCGACTCGAGGAACCGCTGGTCATCCATAGGGTGCGCGACGGTATTCCACCGACGGTTGTATTCTTGTTGGTGTTCGGTCGCCTTCCGTCGGTTCCGGCCGCGGGCGCTCGGGCTCGACGGCGTGGACTCGGCTCCGGCCGCGGCGATCAGACGTTTCAAGTCCGGCACCGACGCAGGGGCCGTATGGACGGGAACCGTCGGCGCGGGCTGGTGGTCGGCGGCGCCGCGGCCGTCGGGATCCTCGCGGTGCTGTTCGTGATCGTGGGCGCGAACCAGGTCGTCGACACGGTGCTCGCGGCCGACTCGGGGCTGGTCGCGGCGACGTTCGGGCTCGCGCTCTGCTGGCTGATCGCGTGGAGCCTCATGCTCAGGACGGTCCTCGGCTCGCTCGACGTCCACCTCACGGTCACGACGTCGTTCCTCGTGTACGCCGGCGCCGTCTTCGCGAACAACGTCACCCCCTTCGGACAGGCCGGCGGCGAGCCGGTCGCCGCGGCGCTCATCGCGAAGGTGTCCGGGTCGCGCTACGAGACGGGACTGGTCGGGATCGCCAGCGTCGACGTGCTCAACGTCGTCCCCTCGATCTCGCTGGTCTTCCTCGGCGTCGGCGCCTACGCCGCGACCGCGGCCGTCGGCGAGCGGGTGGAAGTCGCCGTCACCGTCGCCGTCGCCCTGATCGCGTCGATCGCGACCGCGATCGCGCTCGGCTGGCGGTACCGGCGGCTCCTCGTCGACCGGCTCCCGGCCATCGTCGGGGGGCTCCTCGGGCGACTGCGGCGGTTCAACGCCGCCGCCGTCGAGGCCGGACTCGCCGAGCGGTTACGGAACTTCTTCGAGGACATCGAGCGCGTCGGCGCGAGCCCGCGGCGGCTCGCGGCCGCGGTCGGGCTCTCGCTGGCGGGCTGGACGCTACAGGCGGCGGCGCTGACCGTCGCGTTCGCGGCCGTGGGCGCCCCCATCGCCCCGGAGATCGCGCTGTTCGCGGTCCCGCTCGCGTACGTCGCCGGCGCCACGCCGCTGCCCGGCGGGCTCGGCGGGATCGAGGCGGCGTTCGTCGCGCTGCTCGTGCCGACCACGGGCGTCGCCGCGTCCACCGTCACCGCCGCCGTGCTCGTCTTCCGCGGCGCCGTCTACTGGCTGCCGATACTGCTCGGCGGGCTCTCCGTCTCGATGCTCGGGGTCGACGCGGTGCGGTGAGCGAGGCGACTCGCGAGCCGTTTCTGCCTCTCTCCGGGCGGCGCCTCGGCGGCGCCGCATTCGCGAGAGCGTCGCTGAGCGGGACCGATCGCGGGCTCCCTCATGGACTTGCGATAGAAGGGCGAAGAGTATCGGGGGTCGCGCCCGTTCGTCGAACTGACATGTTTTACCAAGACAGCGAACTGCAGTATCCCGTCGAAGTCGAGGACCCGAACCCCCTGTTCGCGAAGATGCTCCAGCAGGCGATCGGCGGTCTCGAAGGCGAAATGCGCGTCGCCATGCAGTACTTCTTCCAGGCGGCGGCCGTTCCGGACGAGCACGCGCAGTACCGCGAGGCCCTCCGCGACACGGCCGCCGAAGAGCTCGGGCACATCGAGATGCTCGCCACGGCGGTCAGGAAGAACCTGCGGGGCGCGCCGACGTCGTTCGCGGACGCCGAGGACGGGCGGGACTTCGCCGCCCTCGCCGGTCTCCACCCCCGGCAGTTCCTCTCGTCCGGCCTGAACGCGATGCCCACGGATTCGGCCGGCGTGCCGTTCAACGGGGCCTACGTCGTCGCCACCGGCAACCTGGCCTCCGACATGTACGCCAACATCACGGCCGAGTCGGGCGGGCGGCTCCTGGCGACGCGCCTCTACGAGATGACCGACGACCCCGGCATGGAGGACATGCTCGCGTACCTCATCGCCCGCGACACGATGCACCAGAACCAGTGGATCGCCATTCTCAAAGACCTCGGCGACTCCGAGGAGCCGTTCGACGTGCATCCCGTCCCCGACAGCTTCCCGAACGAGGCCGAGAATCAGGAGTTCAACTACGACTTCATGTCGACGAACCGGGAGGCCGAAAGCGACCCCGGCGAGGCGTGGACCGGCGGCGAGGCGCCCGACGGCAAAGGCGAGTTCTCATTCATCAACCAGATCGAACTCGACGGCCAGACGATCAGCATCCCGACGCCCGACCCGGGCACCTACAACAGCCCGAAACCCCCCCAAGAGGACTGACGGTCAGAAGAACAGCCACAGCACGAGCAGCGCGTACAGCACCGCCAGCGCGATCACCGTCAGCCGGATGAGGATGTTGACGCTGAACACGAGCCCGTTGTAGTCGTTCTTCAGCAGCTTGAGCGGGGCCGCGCGTCGGCTTTCGAGCCCGATCGTCGCGGGCGAGACGTCGTCGACGGCGCGCTCGATGGCCGCTTCGAGGGCCTCGACGTTCGACCGTTTCATGTTCGCCAGCTCGTGGACGGAGGCGTGGGTGTCCGTCGAGAACACGAGCACTTCGTCGTACTCGCCGCGGTGACTCGCCGCCAGCTCCCGGATGTCCGCCGTGACGCCGTTGGTGTCGATCCCGACCGTGAGCACGTCCTGTCCGTCGACGGACTCGACGATGGCGATCATGTCTTGATCGGTGCGCTCGACGGCGAAGCCGGCCGCGTACTCGTGAAGCGGCGCCTCGGCGAGTCGATCGCGGAAGTCGTCGAAGTGGCGTTTCAGGCGGTCGGCCTCGCTGGATCCGTACTGCACCTCCTTCGTCGGACCGTCCTGGATGTCGTGCTTGTGGAGGTCGACTACGAGCAGGTCGGACGCGTCGACGTCGCGCACGAACACGCCGGTGTCGTAGTCGTCTATCCCCTCGCTGTGGAGGAAGACGACCCGTTTGTCGCCGAACCGGCGACCGTAGAACTCGATCTCGCCGTAGTCCCCGTGGACGAGCCGCGAGGCGCGAGCGACGCCGTCTGGGTCGGCGACCGCGTCGAGGACCTTCTCGGCGTCGCTCGGGTTCGAGAGGTCCTCCTTGTGCGTGCAGGGGACGTGGAGGAAGAAGCCGTGCTCGTCGCGCCCGTCGTTCAGGGCGTCGATGACGTTCCCGCTGAGCTGGCCGCCGCCGAACCCGCCCAGCGGTCCCGGGTGGACCCACGGGGCGGCGAGCGTCAGCCGCTTTCCGTTGTCGATCGCGAGCGTCTCGACGGCGGGCTCCGCCTCGACGCCGAGGTCGAGCGACTCCCGGTCGTTCCGGAGGATCCCGGACGTGAGCGCGAACGCGGAGACGTCGGTGTTCGTCCGGATGAGGTAGTCGACGATGGCGAGGACCAACACGAGGAACGCGGCCGCGATCAGGAGCGACGCGAACGCGAACACGTGCCGGTACGTCGAGAAGCCCAGGTCGCCGCCCGCGTACGCGTAGAACGCCGCGATCAGCGCCGCCGGCTGGGCGAGCGCGACGACGAGGATCCGCTTGTAGCGGTCGATCCCCGTCGACACGACCAGGACGAGGATGTTGATCAGGTAGATCGTGATGAAGAGGAGCCAGACGATGCTCCACGCGTTCCCCACGTCGTTCGCGCCGGAGAGCACGAGCGCGTAGACGAACAGGACGAACTGGTTGACCGCGGCGAGAAAGAAGCTCCACGACCGCGGGTAGTCGGGGAGCGCCCGGTGGAACAGCTCCCCGGCGAACAGAAAGGGAAGGAGAAAGAGGAGGGCCGCGACCGGCAGGACGCTCGACGGGTCCGGGGACAGCGGCGTGAACGTCGAGAAGGCGACGAACGCGACGAGGCTGTACACGACGCTGAGCCCGATCAGCGCCGGGATCTGTACCCTCAGCGGGGGGACGCCGAACACCAGCCGCTGGAAGACGTCGACGTTGTCCGCCCCCATCTAGGCCGACACCTCGTAGATGCACTCGAGCTCGTCTATCGTGTGGTTCACGGAGAACTCCTCGACCGCCTCCCGCGTCCGGCGGTCGCCGTCGAGACAGTCCTCGACCGCGCGCTCCATGTCGTCGAGGTCGCCGTAGGCGAACCGGGCGCCGTTGGCCTCGCCGATGGTCTCGTCGAACGGGGGGACGTCGGCCGCGGCCACCGGCGTCCCGCAGGCGTTCGCCTCCAGCGTCGAGAGCCCGAGGGTGTCGCAGGTCGAGGCGGTGACGAAGACGTCGAGCGCCGAGTAGAAGGCCGGCAGGTCCCCGCGCGGGAGGAAGTCTCGGAACCGCACGTTCTCCGGCGCGTCGCGTTCGAGGGCGTCCCGCACCGGTCCCTCTCCGACGAACTCGAAGCGCGCGTCCGGCATCCGCTCGGCCAGTCGGAGGGTCTCGTCGACGTTCTTGTTGCGGGTCATCCGCCCGCTGTATCCGACGGTCGGCCCGTCGCCCTCGAACTGCGAGCCCTCGACGGGGCGGAACGTGTCCGTCTCGATGCCGACCGGGAGCTTGTGCGGGGCCACGTCGCGGCGGATCCGCGACGTCGACGCGGTGACGCAGTCGAACGAGCGGAGGAATCGGTTCTCGTAGGCGACGTACAGGCGCCCGGCGACGTCGGAGAGCGACTCCAGCTTGAGCCCCTGCACGAAGTAGTCCTCGACCGGCGTGTGGTGGGTGTACACGGACTTCACGCCGTGCTTCTTCGCGTACCGGCGCCCCATCAGCCCGGTCGACGCCGGGCCGTGGCAGTGGACGATGTCGAGGTCGGGGAGCGTGGAGAGCCGCCGGTAGAGCGGAAAGCGGTACTGCCGATAGAAGGGGTTCGGAAGCGACCGCACCGGGATCTCTCGATCGTCCGGCTCGTGGCTGCTCGCCGGGTAGACGACGTACACGTCGTGGCCCCGGTCCTCCAGGCGGTCGCGCCACGCGCGGATCGTATACGTGACGCCGTCGATACCGGGGAAGTAGCTGTCTGTAAAGAATCCGATATTCATACGAGAGTCCGTCGTCCGCGTGTCGTCGGCCGGAGACCGCTCTCAGGGGGCGCGCGCACCGTGTCTCGACGCGTGGGGGCGTTGGGCGCCGCGTCAGCACCGAACGGGAGCCCGGCGCATCCCACCGACGTCTCGGGATATGAAGCGGGTCGCACGAGTTCTGTCTGGCGGATTCCCCATCGAAAAGCTTCAACATTTTCATTCCGAGCGCGGGCGTCGCGGCCCGCGCCGGTCGGGCGCCGAGTCGGTTCCGCCGGCGGGGAGCGACGGCGCCCCCACGCTTAATCCCGCGGGGCGCGGATCCGGAGGCATGATCTCGTCCGAACGCATGGCCGCGGTCGACGCCAACGCCGCGGCCCTCGGCGTCCCGCGCAAGCAGCTGATGGAGTCCTCGGGCAACGCGGTCGCCCGCGAGGTGCGAGCGGTCGCCGACCCGGGCGCCGAGGTCGCGCTGCTGTGCGGGCGCGGGAACAACGGGGGCGACGCGTTCGTCGCCGCGCGGTTCCTCTCGGAGTACGACGCGACGGCTCACCTGCTCGGCCGTCCGGAGTCGATCCGCACCGACATCGCGCGGGAGAACTGGGAGGCGCTCGGCGCGGCCGAGGTCCCGACCGAGACCGTCGCTGACGCCGCCGACCTCTCGCTCGGCGAGCCAGACGTGATCGTCGACGCGATGCTCGGCACGGGCGCGACGGGGGCGCTCCGAGAACCCGAGCGGACGGCCGCGCGGCTGGCGAACGAGAGCGACGCCGTCGTCGTCGCCGTCGACGTCCCCTCCGGGATCGACGCCGACACGGGCGGGCCGACAGGGAGCGAGGGCGATGCCGACGACCGCACGGAGGCCCCGCACGTCGAGGCCGACCGGATCGTCACCTTCCACGACGCGAAGGCGGGGCTCGACGCGCTCAACGCCGCGCTGACGGTCGCGGACATCGGGATCCCGGCGGCCGCGGAGCGGTACACCGGCCCCGGCGACCTGCTCGCGCTCGGCCGCGACCCGGACTCGCACAAGGGCGAGAACGGCGAGGTGCTCGTCGTGGGCGGCGGCCCCTACACCGGCGCCCCGTCGCTGTCCGCCCGGGCGGCGTTCCGGGCCGGCGCCGACCTCGTCCGGGTCGCCTGCCCCGAGACCGTCGCGCGGGAGGTACAGGGGTACTCCGCGAACCTCATCGTGGACGGGCTCGCCGGCGACCGGCTCGGGCCCGACCACGTCGACCGCGTCGCGGAGCTCGCCGCCGACAACGACGTGGTCGTGCTCGGCCCGGGGCTCGGCGACGACGACGCCACGATGGCGTTCGTCCGTCGGTTCCTGTCGGCGTACGACGGGCGGGCGGTGGTGGACGCCGACGCGCTCCGCGTCGTCCCCGACGTCGACACCGACGCGACGCTGGTCTGCACGCCGCATCAGGGCGAGCTCGTCGGGATGGGCGGCGAGACGGCCGACGACCCGGACGAGCGGGCGGCGCTCGTTCGGTCGTTCGCGGACGAGGTCGGCCACACGCTCCTCGTGAAGGGCGCGGTGGACGTCGTCAGCGACGGCGACGCGGTCCGGCTCAACCGCACGGGGAACCCGGGGATGACCGTCGGGGGGACCGGCGACGTGCTCGCGGGGACGGTCGGCGCGCTGGCGGCCGTCCTCGACCCGTTCCGGGCGGCCGCGATAGGGGTGTACGTCAACGGACTGGCCGGCGACGCGGCGGCCGCCGCGCACGGGAACGGCCTCGTGGCGACGGACTTACCCGACCGGCTTCCCGAGGCGATGCGTGATGAGTGACGAGGGCGAGGTCGCCGACGGAGCCGCCGACGAGCTGACCCACACCGACGAGTCAGGTGGGGTCCGGATGGTCGACGTCGGCGGGAAGCCGGACACGAGCCGGCGCGCGGTCGCGCGCGGCGAGATCCGGCTGACCCCCTCGACGATCGCGGCGGTTCGGGCGGACGAGGTCGGGAAGGGAGACGTGCTCGCGACCGCGCGGATCGGCGCGGTGCAGGCCGTCAAACACACGTGGGAGACGATCCCGATGTGCCACCAGATCCCGATCACGAACGTCGACACGGACTTCTCGGTCGGCGACGACCGGATCGAGCTGACCGTCGCCGTCGAGACGACCGGGAAGACCGGCTGCGAGATGGAGGCGTTAGAGGGCGTCACGACCGGCCTCAACGTCGTCTGGGACATGGTGAAGGCCGCCGAGAAGGACGACGACGGGGGGTACCCGAACACCGGGATCACCGGGGTCGAGGTCGTGGAGAAGGAGAAGCGGTCGATCGACGCCGACGGCGACTGAGGCCCCGGAAGGGCGGGCGGAGGGCGCCCGTGTGCTCAGAGCGGCCCGCTCAGAACAGCCCGGTCACGTCGCCGTCGGCGCCCACGTCGATATCCCCGGCGGCCGGTTGGGCGGGGAGGCCCGGCATCGTCATCACGTCGGCGGTCTTGACGACGACGAAGCCCGCGCCCGCCGACGGCGACACCTCGCGGACGGTGAGGGTCCACCCCGCCGGCACGCCCGTCAGCGAGGGGTCGTCGGCGAACGAGTACGGCGTCTTCGAGACGCACACCGGGAGGTCGCCGTACCCCCACGCCTCGACGCGCTCGACGTCGTCGGCGGCGCCGTCGACGTACTCCACGCCGTCGGCGCCGTACACCTCGCGGGCGACGGTCTCGACCTTCTCGCGAATCGGAGCCTCGACGTCGTACAGCGGGGCGAACGTTCCGGTCCCGGCGCGCTCGCAGACCAGCTCCGCGAGCCCGGTCGCCCCCGCGCCGCCGTCGCGGTAGGCGGTCGAGCGCGCGACCGGCACCCCCGCGTCGGCCAGCGTCGACTCCAGGGCCGCGAGCTCCGACTCCGCGTCGTCCGGGAAGACGTTGATCCCCACGACCGCGGGGATCCCGAACGACTCGACGACCTCGACGTGCCGCCGCACGTTGTCGACGCCCGCCCGGACCGCGTCGGGATCGGTCGCGTCCAGCGCGTCGAAGTCCGTCGGCCACATCTCCAGTCCGTGTCGCTTGGCGCCTCGAACGGTCGCGACGACGACAGCGACGTCCGGAACGATGCCCTCGCGGGCGACGATGTGCGCGAACTTCTCGGCGCCGAGGTCCGCGCCGAAGCCGGCCTCGGTGACCAGGTAGTCGGCGAGCGAGGCGCCGACCCGGTCGGCCACGAGCGTGTTGGTCCCGTGCGCGATGTTGGCGAAGGGGCCGCCGTGGACCAGGGCGGGGACGCCCTCGACGGTCTGCACGAGGTTCGGGCGGAACGCGTCGCGTAAGAGCGCCGCGGCGGCGCCCGCGACGCCGAGGTCGGCGGGGGTGACCGGGTCACCGGTCTCGTCCTCGGCGAGGACGATCCGCCCGATGCGCGCCTTCAGGTCGGCGACGTCCTCCGCGAGCCCGAGGACGGCCGTCAGCTCCGAGGCGGCGGTGATGACGAACTCGTCCTCCCGCGGGACGCCCCGGGCGGGGCCGCCGAGCCCCACGACGGTCTCGCGGAGGGCGCGGTCGTTGACGTCGAGCGCGCGCGGCCAGTCGACCCGGCGCACGTCGACGCCCGCGTCGTTCCCGTGATGCAGGTGGTTGTCCAGCGCCGCGGCGATCAGGTTGTGCGCGGCCGTGAGCGCGTGGATGTCCCCGGTGAAGTGGAGGTTGATCGCCTCCATCGGGAGGACCTGCGAGCGCCCGCCGCCCGCGGCGCCGCCCTTCACTCCGAAGACGGGTCCGAGCGAGGGCTCCCTGACCGCGACCGCCGCGGACTCCCCCAGTTCCGCGAGCGCCTGTCCGAGCCCCACGGTCGTCACGGTCTTCCCCTCGCCCCTCGGGGTCGGGGTCATCCCGGTCACGAGGACCGTCGTCCCGTCGACCGCGTCGGCGTCCCCGGTCACCGAACGCACCGCGTCGAGGGTGAGCTTCGCGATCCCGTCGCCGCGGGGTTCGACGTCGGCGGGGCGAAGCCCCAGATCGGCCGCGACCGCCTCGATCGGGCGCGGGTCCACGGCGCGCGCGACCGCGAGATCGGACTCCGGTGCGTCGACCGCGTCGTCCGCCGGGTTCGAGTGCGCCATACCGGCCCTTCTCAGGGGTGGCCAATGAGGATTGTTCGTGACGTGGTGGCACCTCTCGTGGTCGCGCTCTTTTAAAAAACCGGCCGCGCCGGTCGTCGGCCTCAGTCGTCGGCCGGCTCCGCGTCGTCCTCCGGTTCGCCGCCGTCGGAGACCGTGACCGCGATGTCCGCGGCCGCGGCCTTGTACTCGGGGATCTTCGCGCGGTCGTCCAACACGTCGTTCGTGAGGCGGTTCGCGGAGGCGGCCGCGAAGTGCGGCGTCGTCCAGACGACCCCCTCCTTGATGTCCTCCGTCACCTGCGCTTTCACCTCGATCTCGCCGCGTCGGGAGCGGAGGGTGACCGTGTCGCCGTCTTCGATCCCGTAGTCCGCGGCGTCGTTCGGGTGGACGTCGACGAAGTTCTCCGGGTGCTGTCGCATCAGCGTCGGGGAGCGCCGGCTCATCGTCCCCGTGTTGTAGTGCTCCTCGAGCCGCGCGGTGGTGAGGATCAGCGGGTACTCCTCGTCGGGGACCTCCGCCGGCGGCTGGTGGCGGACGCCCTCGATCTGGCCGAGGCCGCTCTCCGTGTCGAAGGAGTCCTCGTAGAGGAACTGATCGCCCTCGTCGCCCTCCTCGTAGCAGGGCCACTGGATCCCCTCCTCGCCGAGCCCGTCGTAGGTCATCCCGTGGTAGATCGGGCACACCTCGCGGAGCTCCTCGAAGACGGCCTCCGCGTCCTCGAAGCGGAACTCGTCCTCGCCGAACAGGCGACTACCGACCTCCATCAGGATGTCGAGGTCGTGTTTCGTGTTCTCGTGGACCTTCTCGACGCCGCGCATCCGCTGGACGCGACGGTCGGTGTTGGTGACGGTACCGCCGCGTTCCGCCCACGTCGTCGCCGGGAGCACGACGTCGGCGAACTTCGCGGTCTCCGTCATGAAGATGTCCTGTGCGACCATGAAATCCAGCGACTTCAACCGCTCTTCGACCTCGTTTCCGTCGGGCTCGCTCATCACGGGGTTCTCGCCCATGACGTACAGCCCTTTCACCGAGTACCCCGCCTCGTGGGAGATCTCGACGTTCGTGAGCCCGGGCTCGTCCGGCACCTCGAATCCCCACACGTCCTCGACGCTCTTCCGGGCCTCGTCGTCGTCGACGAGCTGGTAGCCCGGCAGGACGTTCGGCATCGCACCGACGTCACACGTTCCCTGGACGTTGTTCTGGCCGCGAAGCGGGTTGACGCCGGTGCCGGCCCTGCCGAGGTTACCGGTGATCAGCGCGAGGTTGATCTCGTTCTGGACGTTGTCGACCCCGCAGGTGTGCTGGCTCATCCCCATCCCGGTGAAGATGGCCGCGTTGTTCGCCATCGCGTACTTCTCGGCGGCGAGCTCGATGTCCTCGAGGGGGACGCCGGCCTCCTCGGCCGCCGCCTCCTCGTCGAAGTCCTCGAGGGTCTCCTTGAGGTGGTCGAACCCCTCGGTCCGCTCCTCGATGAACTCCTCGTCGATCCAGCCGGCGTCGGGCTCCTCCTCGTGGCGTTCGAGGAGCGTCTTCAAGACGACGTTGAGCAGCGGGATGTCGGCTCCCGGGTTCAACTGGAGGTGCATGTGCCGGTCGGTCTCCTCGATGTCGAACGACCGGGTGGTCTTGTTGGCGTGGGGGTCGACCTGGATGACGGTCGCGCCCTCAAGGACGGCCTGCCGGAAGTACTGGCTGTTGGCGATCGGGTGTTGCTCGCCGGGGTTCGCGCCCTGGATCCAGAACACGTCCGCCGCCTCCTCTAAGTCCGCCATGCTGTTCGTCATCGCGCCCGCGCCGAGGCTGGTCCGGAGCGCCCACACCGTCGAGGCGTGGCACATCCGCGTGCAGTTGTCGACGTTGTTGGTGCCGTACCGGCGCGCGAGCTTCTGGAGGAGGTAGTTCTCCTCGTTCATCGTCTTCGAGGAGCCGAAGAATCCCATCGCGTCGGGGCCGTACTCGTCGCGAATTCCCGCCATCTCCGAGACGATCCGGTCGTACGCCTCCTCCCACGTCGCCTCGCGGAACTCGCCGTCTCCCTTTATCAGCGGCTCCGTGAGCCGGTCCTCGTGGTCGACGACCTGCGTCGCCGCGCCGCCCTTGATGCAGACCCGGCCCTCGTTGACGGGCGCCTCGCCCCACGGCCTGAAGTTCACGTCGCCCGGGTCGTCGCCCTGTTCGACCTTGATCCCGCAGCCGACGCCGCAGTACGGGCAGATGGTCTTCGTCGCCTCGTCCCCCTCAGTGGACATGACTCTCACCCTGACGTGCGCTCATACGTCACGGTTTGTCATGCCTTCCGCATGAGTGTATCGGTCGTTTCGGTCTCCGGAGGGGTCGGCGCCGCTCGTCGGCTCCACCCGCCGCTCGCCCGTTTCGCCGTGGCTCGTCGGCTCCGCCCGCCGCTCCTCCTGTCCGCCCGCCGCGCGTCCCGCCGAACCGTTTTGTCGGCGGCCGACGTTCGCCCGGTATGGACCCGACGCCCGCCGAGGTCGCGGCCCGCGCGGACGAGCTCGTCGAGACGTACCGCGAGACGGCCCCGTCCAGATTTTCGACAATCTGATCATCAATGCAATC
>NZ_JAWOBM010000053.1:0-36519 GCF_046498025.1 Halorubrum sp. | reverse complement strand
CTGATTAGAACGAGATGGGGGAGCGTTCTCCGAGGACAGCCGCCGAGAGCGGCGCATCTCTACGGCTCCCCGGATTTGGAATGAGTACAACTACAGGAACCGGTAGGAGTCTTGAACAGGCGGATACGAACAACGCCACCATTATTGGGTGGTACGAGCGGACAGACCACTACGACCCTGACCAGACGTGGCTAGACGACCGTTATCCACGCCGGTACGCCGATTACTATCATGATAAAGACTTGACTAATAATGGCTACAAGAACGGGAACTGGTGGAACTCGTCTTTCTACAGTTGGTTTGAAAACGACCGGATGATACGGACGTGTTCGAACCAATTGCCCCTTACACGGCGGGAACGCGCCCGCACTAAGGGGCTCTTCCATCGGCTTCGGGGTGATAAATTCGGGACGTACAAGGAGACCTACGCGGTCGCTACCTGCCTCTACGTTATCGAGACCGAGGACGTGGATGTACGACGCGGACACCCGAACGTCCCCGATGAGAAGAAGCCCGCCGAGTTGCGCCTCAAGAACGTGAGCGAGCGCTTCGGAATCTCCGAGGGCTGGCTTCGGAAGGCATACGCTCGGGTGGAACGATGGGTGCGTCTCGGGGAACTCGGCTCTACCCCTGTGTTTGACAAGTACGACGAGGAACTGCCGTTGGAGTATCAGCACCTCCTGATGGAAGTCTTGATTGAAGAAGCGGAATGAGCGGGGAGGGGGGTATATATAGGGCTCACCATTAACTGTACTGAGGGTAGTGAGTTAGAGACTTTCTCAGACAGCAAAATCGGACTGCCGGGTTCCGACTGCCCCAATCCCGAAGAGCCCTGTTGTGACCTTCTATCCCAGTTTCAGTCTCTCCTATCTGGAATAGGCGGCGGGTTCCCGGTGGATTGGACTCCCAATCGAGACAGACTTATCCAGACTACCCGTTGAGAGATTACTATGATTGAACCCGTTCCTCATCGGTGGAGGTCGATTCAGGGAACCGTAGGTGACACCGTTAAGGTTCCAACTGACGCCGAATCTGTGAGCCTCTTTCCCGCCGCAGATGGCTCCGGTGAGGTGACAGTCTCCTTTTTTGTGTTTGACCTCATCGGTGAGTTCGATAGGGTACCTGAGACGGAGTCCCGACCGATTGAGTCAGAGACTATAGGCCGAGACGAGACCTCGCGCACCGTCTTCCGTCATCACGCGACTATCGTACCTGCCTCCGACAGCGAGTCCGCAACGGTCTACTACTTGGGTCAGACCGAGGAAGAGCGGAGATTGTTGTAGCAACGCTTCCCGCCCGGTTCGGCTGTTTTCGGAAATTGACGAACCGTCCCCTTGGACGATGCGTCAGGGTGATTCTGAGTAGTAGGCTCAAGAGTATAGGGTAATTTTCCGAAACCGGCGCACGCGGTCAGGTAATTGCGCTCGCGGGTGTCCTTTACCGGTTCTAATCACCGGTGAAAAGCGCCGAAAAACGGGTGGCATTCTCTGCTCTAATCGGCGATAAGTATATGTGAGAGCGGCGCTGTCTGCGAATTACAGTCTGCGCCGCAGGCGCAAGCCTAGGCCGAGATTTGAACTCGGGGTCTCGTCCTTACCAAGGACGCGCTTTACCGCTAAGCTACCCAGGCACGCAATCAGTCGTTGACCGGAGTCGACTTTAGTGGTTTCGATTCGGGGGCGTCCCGTCACGGAGACACATGCTGTTCCGTCGGCGTCGGGCGACCTCACCGGTCCGTCGCGCTCACGGCCCGGTCGGAGATGTCCGCGATCCGGTCTGCGGTCGTCTCTGGGAGCGCGCGCCCCGGCGGCGGGAACTCGCCGTCGTAGTCGGCCGCCAGCTTGCGGGCGTACGTCAGCAGCTCCTCGGGCGGGTCGCCGCCGACGGCCGTGGTGCCGGCGACGACCGCCAGCTCGAGGGCGTCGACCTCCAGGTTCCGGTCGAGGGCGGTCGCCGCCGCGGGGTCGGTCCCCTCGCGGTCCCGGAGGGTCTGGTCGCGTCCGAAGGCGCGTACGACCTCGACCGCGGCGCCGGCCGCCTCGGTACACGCCAGCAAGGAGAAGCCGCGCGAGACGAGCACGTCGGCCGTGAGCACGTCCATGTCCGCCTCGATGTCCGTCTCGTGGGTCGGCGCGGTCGCCCACGGTTCCTCGCGAGCCAGCCTGCGGGTGAGCCGCAGCCCCTCGTAGATGAGCTGCACGCCCGCCGCCCGGTCGACGACATCGTCCGGATCGACGTCCGGGTCCACCGCGCGGGCCGTGACCAGCGCCAGCACACCGGGCGTCACGGCGGCGTCGAGGATGCGGCGCTCGAGCGCCTCCTGCAGCTGCTCGGGCTCGACGGTCGCGAGCGCTTCGTGTGCGGCGTCACGCGCTCGCGCGGCATCGTCCATTACTGTGAGGTAGTCATGCGAAGGGCAAAGACCTTTGGAAACGACCGGGACACGACACCGTGATCCGCACCCGCACCGACGACCGCGTCCGCGTCGTCACGATCGATCGCCCGGCGCGGCGAAACGCGCTTCGACCCGAGGACCTGGCCGCGCTCCGGAGCGCCGTCGCCGACGCCGACACGCCCGTCACCTACCTCTGCGGCGCCGGCGACGCCTTCTGTGCCGGCGCCGACCTCGATGTCGTCGCCGGTCTCGACGGGGGCGGCGACGTGGACGTGGGAAGCAGAGGAGACGACAGCGTGGGCGACGACGACACGACCACCGCGGCGTCGTTCGCCCGTCAGGGACAGCGCGCCGCCGCGGCGATCGCGGACGCCGACACGGTCGTCGTCTGCGGGATCGACGGCGCGGCCCGCGGCGGCGGGGTCGAACTCGCGCTCGCGGCCGACGTTCGGGTCGCCACGTCCGCGGCGACGTTCGCCGAACCGGGCGTCGAGTTCGGGCTGTTCGGCGCGTGGGGCGGCACGGTCCGGCTCCCGCGAGTGATGCGCGAGGGCGACGCCCTCGACTTCGCCCTCTCGGGCCGTGTTATCGACGCCGACGCGGCGCTCCGGACCGGGCTCGTCTCCCGCGTCGTCGAGGACCCGCGTGCGGTCGCCGCCGAGATCGCGGCCGGGCGGCCGGACGCGCTGCGGACGGTCAAGCGACGCGTACGCGACCGCCGAGACGACGCGACGCAGGAGACGGCCGAAGCCGACGCGTTCGCCGCTCTCGTTCGGTCGCACGGCGACGAGATCGCGGCGACGAGAGAGGAGTGAGGCGGCCGCGTAGGGCGATTCTGCTCCCGTCGGCGTCACGATGTGACAGGTTTAAGTAGACCTCCGACCAAACTACGGACGCGAAATACGCACCGGTAGTGTAGTGGTATCACGCAACCTTGCCATGGTTGCAACCCGAGTTCAAATCTCGGCCGGTGCACTCCTTTCGGTCGTGTCCCCGGGCTTCCCACCTACTCCGATCGCGGGACCGTGAGCCGATGTGTTCCTCACCGGTTCCGTCACGTGTCGGGCGGACCGACACCCCCGCTATCGCCGACGCGAACCTGTTCGCTTAACCGGGCGTGCGTTGTGAATACCAATATATGGTTGAGGTCCTGCTTCTCGTCGGATTCGTAGTCGCGGCGTTCGTCGGGTACAACATCGGTGGCGCAACGACGGGGCCGGCGTTCGGGCCGGCCGTCGGCGCGGACGTGCTCTCGAAGGCGGGCGCGGCGGCGCTGATGTCTGTGTTCTTTTTTATCGGCGCCGGCACGCTCGGCCGGCGCGTCGTGACGACGCTCGGTGAAGACCTCGTCACGGGCGGGAACGTGTTCACGCTCGAGACGAGCATCATCGTCCTCTTTTTCATCGGCGGCGCGCTGTTCGTCGGCAACTACGCGGGCGTCCCCGCGTCGACGTCGATGACCGCGGTCGGGGCGATCGCCGGGCTCGGCCTCGCGACCGGCACCCTCGACAGGGCGGTGATGGGCGAGATCGCCATCTGGTGGATCGTCGCGCCGATCATCGGCTTCTGGGTCTCCGGGGTCGTCGGGCGCTACTTCTATCCCGCCATCGACCGGTGGGTGGCGATAGACAGCACCGAGGGGAAACTGTTCGAGGTCGACCGCTCGGGAACGGTCCCGACGCTGGTTCCGGGGCCGAACACGACCCGACGCGAGCTCGTCGGCGGCTTCGTCGTCATCGCCATCGGCTGTCTGATGGCCTTCTCCTCGGGCACGTCGAACATCGCGAACGCGATCGCGCCGCTCGTCGCGCTCGACGGCGTCGAGATGACGCCGATGATCCTGCTCGGGAGCGCCGCGGTCGCGGTCGGGGCGTTCACGATCGCCCGACGGACGCTGGACACGCTCGGCAACGACATCACCGACCTCCCGCTGACCGCGGCGATCGTCGTCGCCTGCGTCTCCTCCGGGATCGTCATCGCCCTCTCCGCCGTCGGGATCCCGGCCTCGTTCGTCATCATCGCGACGATGTCGATCGTCGGACTCGGCTGGGGGCGCGCGACCCGGACCGTCACCGTGCGACAGGGCATCAGCGGCAAGAAGGAGCCGAAGGTGTCCGTCGGCGCGCTGAAAGTGGAGTCGACGGAGCCGATCGGCGAGGGCGACCCGCGGGACATTCCCTCGGCGTCGGACCTGTTCAATCCGAGCACGAGCGCCCGCGTCGTCCTGATGCAGAACGTCGTCCCGATCCTCTCGACGGCCGGGGCGCTCGTCACGTTCACGCTGTTGTTCCGGTTCGTCTGGTGAGTCCGGCGCCTCGCCTCGAACCGATCTGCGGGTCGGCGGTCTACCGCCCGAACCGACGCTGTCGGTCCTGAAAGTCGAGGACAGCTCGCAGGTAGTCCCGCTTTCTGAAGTCGCGCCAGTTCACGTCGGTGAAGTAGAGCTCCGCGTACACCGACTGCCAGATCGCGAAGTCGGAGAGCCGCTCCGCGCCCGTCTTGATCACGAGGTCCGGCTCCTCCGGGAACACGAGCCGGTCGGCGACGTCGTCGGCACCGATCGACGCCGGATCGAGCGCCCCCGCGTCGACGTCACTCGCGAGCTCGCGAACCGCGGCCGCGAACTCCGCCTTCCCGCCGAGCCCGACCGTGATTCTGATCGGGACGTCGGCGGCGTCCGATACCTCGGTCGCACCGCTCACCTCGGTACCGGCTGCCCCCTCGATGGCCTCCGAGACATCCGCGTCGTTCGGAGCGCCCGAGACGCTCCCGGCCTCCGAGGCGGTTTCGGCGTCGGTGACGGACCCGGCCCCTGCACCGCTCCCGTCGGCGTCTTCGGGACCGCGCACGACGAACCCGGCGGGCGCGTCGAGCCGGCGGAGCTCGCGCGTGAGCGTCGGGACCACGGACTCGTCGAGCACCGAGACCGAGACGGTGACGCGCTCTGCGCCGTACTCCAGCGCCCACCCGAGCGCCTCGGTGAGGGTATCGAACGCCCCGTCGACGAGGAGGTCGCGCTCGGTGATGACGATCGCGACGTGCTCCGGCGGCTCCCCGTCGTGGAGGCGGTGGCGAACGGCGAGGTACGCGTCGTACAGACCCACGTTGAACGCTTCCGTCGCGGGGATTTAAAAACTCACGTCCCGCCGCGGGCCGAGCAGAGGTTATCATTTATAATCACTTTATCAGGGTACTGATCAGAAAATAATGCTGTGACTACTATATGACACTATTCAAGTTGTTCTGGATGAATATTATAATTCGTTAATAACAATGTGTTACACACTTTCAGACTATCACTATGGAAATCAGTGGTCAACTCAGAACTGGATTAGTCATTTTGCTAATAGCGGCGTTATTTGCATCCCAGACAGCGGTCATCGCTTCACCTGCGACTACGACCTCTGAAGACGACCGTGTAGTCACCAATACTCTTGCAGATGCTTCAGCGGACACTCATACGACAAATAATACAGATGCAGTCGAATTATCCACTGATACAGGCTCAGACACAGAGATCGAACTTGGAGAGGAAGTAGAGTTCGAGGCAGAGCCTGTTGGGGTCCCAGACAATGCTACTGTCGAGAGATATATTTGGAATTTTGGCGATACAACCACCAGGGAATCCTATTTTTCGAATGGCTCTATTAAATATACCAATTCAACCATCACGCATACTTATGTCCGGTCTGGGACCTACACTGTCTCAGCCACTGCTGTGGTTGCTGACGGGACTCAATATAACGGGACGACTAACCTGACCGTCGAACCGACATTCGGTGATGTCCCTACACTTGGCGAAGGAATTTCTACTACCACCAATAGCGTTTATCAACTTAACCTCACAGCGGGGCAGTCTATCGGTCTGCAGGCGTTTGGGAGCGATGTCGATACGACTGAGGTTCTCCTCTACGATCCGAACGGCAGCGTGATACAGTCAGAAGATGTGAGTGATTATGGGCCGTTCTTTGGAGCGACTACTCAACAAAATGGAACCTACTATGTTGGTGTCAATCCCTCGTCGGAGCTGATCCCCGGAGGAATTCGCACGAGTGTGACGCCAGTCGTCCGTGATCCAGACAAATCCGAGCCAAACCAAGATCAGTCAACTTCGACACCACTAGAACCGAACACTTCTATGACAAAACTAACGCTCACAGAGAACGATACGGTCGATTGGTACGCTATCACTGTCAGCGGCCCAGCAACGATCAACGTCTCAGGCGAAGTGACAGTATTTCACAGATTCCAAGGCGATACCGGCCTGCAGATTTATAATTCAGACGGTAAACCGATTGGCGAAGTGAACAGAGAATTCCCCGACCTAAGGGCAGAGAATCCCAAACCATACAACGAATCGGCGATTGCCGGCGGTGGACTTAACAAACCCGAACAGCGAGCGCAAGTGGACGAAGCAGGGACGTACTACGTCCGTGTCAAAGGAATTGGAAGAACTGTCCCAGGTTCAGTTGACGGACTGACTGAGTACAACCTCACTGTCACTACGAACCGAACGGAGGAGGCCGAGTACCTCCTGTCGAACCTCGATCCGGCAGAGGCGACTGTGACGGCGGGAGATGATCCGATCGACGTCTCTGCCGATGTCGAAAATGTCGGTGATGAGGGCGGCGACCAAGACATCGAGTTGACCGTCACCAACGAAACGACTCATGACGTAGTCTACAGCGACACCGAATCCGACGTCGCGCTCGATAGCGAGGACTCTACAACCGTTACCTTCGGGGATGTCCCGGCTGGTGACCTTGATCTCGGTACCTACACCCACGAAGTCTCCTCAGAAGACGGCTCTGTCGCCGGCTCATTAACCGTTGAGGAAGACTCCGACGCTGACGATGGGGACGATGGAGACGCTGACGATGGGGACGATGGAGACGGGGAGTTCACGCTTGACGAGATAGCACAGGCGAAGTACGATCGTGACTTCGCGGAGCTCAGCACCGAGACCGCCGGCGAGGTCCAAGCGATCTACAACCGGCAGCCGTTCCCCGAGGGAACGGAGCCGGCAGATATCCGGACGCGCGACGAGATTGCCAACGATCGCTACGGTCACGACTTCGACGACGTGAGCCGCGAAACGACGATCGAAATACAGAACGACTACGACGCGCAGTTCGAGGAGAATAGCTAACTCAGAGCCGACGTTTCGGTAATCATATTTTAGACACAGTTTCGCTTGAACAGCTGTTCGATGTATCTTCTTCAATGAGAGTAATTTCGGCGACCGAGTCTTTGCAAATATATTAAATGTAGTTCAGTCTATGATATCTCTGGGATCATAAATTCCCAGGTCAGCCTGACGCTATCGCCATCACAGTTCCAACCGACGACGAGACGGAAGTCGACATCTCAGACGGTCTGGATAGCGGGTGAATTTGAGGTATCACGAATGATCACCACACGAACGCTAGACCGAACTTCTTGATCACATCGGGTTGGTTTCACCGGTTGTGTTGACGGTGACCGCGGCGATCGTCGATCCTCTAGGAGTACATTCCGTCGACTCAGTCATAGATCGTGGCTCCGCAAAAACGACGTCTCTGAGAGCGCCCGAGTTGAGGAACGATAATGCGATCAATATTGCGACGCTGACCGTGCTCACACAGCGCGAATCTCTGCGAGAGTCTAATCATATTCGTTCCGCGTTTAAACATCTTAATTAATCTCTTCACCGGAGCGTCTGGCGGCGACGACCTCTCGCGGTAGTTGTGTGTCAATGTCGTCAGCTCGCCAGTCAGCGACTGCATCGCGGAATCCAAGCGAATCGATAATTCCGTTTTCATTCGCATAGTCCTTGACCGGATCTCCTTCTGGCGAAGTAACAGTAACAACTCTTGTGGCGACGTCAGACCCAGCGTTATCTTATTTACTGACCGTATTTCCGTGAAATACGCACTCTCCATGGCAGCTGTTGTCGCGACTGGAACGGTCGTTTGGAATATAGCGCGGGAGATAGTGTAAGTAGTGTACGCAGACCAAATATATCGTCTGGATTGACTGATTTGTGAGTCCCCTGTATTGCCTGCTATCGGGTCAGAATATGGTCTCGATTGAGGATTTCACCAGAGTCTCCTGTCCTTGTTCGCGTAGCGGAGAGTCGGAAGGTCTGCCGGAACCGGTCGGTCCTCGCTCCGCGAAAACGTGGTGGTGCCCGACGAGGGGTTTAATTCGCCGTCGGTCCTAGCCCAAGCGATGGCAGACAGCTACCGCGGGGTGTTCGGCGCGATCCCCTACGCGATCCGACACACTGAGTCGTGGACCATGCGCGTGTATGGGGTCGTCGGCGCGCTCACGGCCGGGCTGATCGCGACCGTCGTCACCCTCGCGCTCGTCGTCTGGATGGCGGAGACGGCCGACGTGCAGGGCGGCACGTTCCTCTTCTCGCGGTCGCTGTACGTGATCGCCGGGTTCGCCGCGGTCGCGCCGCTGCTCGCGCCGCTGCTGTTCGTCGCGCGGCGTCACCGCCGCGACGACCCCGTGCGACCGGGGTACGACCGGAAGATGGCGTACGGCGGGTTCCTGTTCCTCCTGTCGCTGTACGTCGGCATGGTGATCTCCGCGCCGGCGGAGCTCCGCGACCCGACCGAGTCCGTGGTCGTCACCGCCCTCTACGCGCTTCCGCGGCCCACCGGCGTCGTCCCTCCGATCGCCGCCGCGCTCGTGGTGTTCGCGACTCACTACCGGCTCCGCGTGACCGACGACTCGACCGCCGACACGGCGGTCGACGGAACGGCGGTCGACAGTTCCGGCGACGAGACCGCGGTCGACGACGACTGACGCGGCTCGAAACCCGCAAAAGGCTCCGTCGCCTATCCCGGCCAATGACCGACGAGCCGGAGGGCACCGACGCGGCGGAATCGCGGACCGACGACGAGGCGACGACCGACGGCGGGAGCGAGCCCGTCGACGGCAAGGAGAGCACGTTCCTCGTCACGCACGTCGAGAGCGACTCGGCGGTGCTGAAAGACGTCCACGACGGACAGGTCCACACGCTGAGCTCGAATCCCGGGCTGGAGGCCGACGACGCCGTCGAGGCGACCGTCGCGCCCGACCCGCCGATGGAGGTCACGTACCGCGTGATCGAGGTGACCGAGCGGCGGCGCCTCTCGATCGAGGAGAGCGAGGAGCCCCCGACCGTCCACGAGCGCGACCTCGCGTCGGAGACGCCGACGGGGGAACTCGCGCGCGAGCCCCGCGCCGGCGAGGGCGAGGTCCACGTGCTGACGCCGCCGGAGCCGGACACCGAGGATGCGGTCGCAGACGTGATCGACGACCGCGAGGCGACCCTGTCGCGGGCCGCCAGGCTGGGCGTGA
Source organism: Halorubrum sp. (assembly GCF_046498025.1). NCBI lineage: Archaea > Methanobacteriati > Methanobacteriota > Halobacteria > Halobacteriales > Haloferacaceae > Halorubrum > Halorubrum sp. The sequence goes on along the minus strand of NZ_JAWOBM010000053.1, from coordinate 26,792 downwards.
ACCGCGTCGAGATCCGATCCGAGCCGGGAATCGTCAGCGTCCGGTACATGCCCTGACCCCGTCGAAGCCGACCTGGCGGCGTCTCGCTCAGTCGCGGTCGGGAGAGGCGGCCGTCCGACCCGCCGCGCTCTGGACCCGCCAGCCCCCCTCGACGTCGCCGGACCGCGTCTCGTAGTCGACGGTCGTGTCCCCCGTCACGACCGCGACGTCGACGGAGGCGCCGTCGACCTCCAGCCGCTCCACGCGGAACGGCACGTCGAGGCTGTCCCCGCAGCAGCCGACGTCGACGAACTCCTCGCGGACGTCGCCGACCGCGGCTCGGTCCATCACCCGAGCGAAGTACCCTCGGTAGCGGTCCGTCTCGATCTGGTCTCGGCCCCAGTCGCTGAGCCCCTCGGGGTACGAGAGGACGACGCGGGTGGCCGCTGGCGCACTCATGCGTGTCTCTACTCACTCCCCGAGTGAGGCCGTTTCGGTGATTCGAACCGCGTTCGCCGGTGCGCGCCCGAGTGCGTTCGCCGGCACGCGATCGAGTGCGATCGTCGGGGCGCGCCCGAGTGAGAAGGCTTATTCGCGCCCGCGCAGGAACCGGTATTTATGGTAGAGATCGAGGTACCGGAAGTCAACTACACCGAGTACTCGAACCGGCAGCTCGTGGCGATTCCGCTCGCGGTCCTCGTTCTCGCGCTCGCGATCATCGCGGGCTGGGTTCTCGTGACGGGTGCGCCGGCGAACCTCGGTCTGGCGTTCACCGGCGGTGTCGAGCTTCGGATCGCCGACGACGGAGGGAACGTCGAGGAACGCATCGAGACCGAGTTCGACAGGCAACCCGACTCGATCCGGTCGATACCCGGTGACGACGTGTACGTCGTCACCTTCCGCGCGGCCGACGGGGACCCCGAGGGGCTGGCCGAGGAGCTGGGACAACAGGCCGACGACGCGGACCTCACCACGACCGCCGTCGACCAGGTCTCCCCGAGCTTCGCCGGCGACACGGCCCGCACCGCGATCTTCGGCGTCGCGCTGGCGTTCCTCGGGATGAGCGTGCTCGTGTTCGCGCTGTTCCGGACGTTCGTCCCCTCGATCGCGGTGGTCGCCTCGGCGTTCTCCGACCTGGTCATTCCCATCGCCGTGATGAACCTCCTCGGAATCCAGATGACCCTCGGGACGATCGCGGCGCTCCTGATGATCATCGGGTACAGCGTCGACTCCGACATCCTGTTGAACAACTCCGTGTTGCGCCGGACCGGCGGCTTCTACGAGTCGGTGAGCCGCGCGATGCGGACCGGTGTGACGATGACGCTCACGTCGATGGCCGCGATGATCGTGATGGCGATCGTCGCGACCCTCTTCGGCGTCGACCTCCTGCGGAACATCGGGATCATTCTCACCGTCGGCCTCTGTGCCGACCTCATGAACACCTACCTGCTGAACGTCTCGTTGCTCCGCTGGTACAAGTTCGAAGGGGTGACGCGCTGATGTTGGAACCGATCAAGAAGAACTGGCGGATCCTGCTTCTCGTCGTCGTCGTGGCCGGCGCGTCGATCGCGCTGTTCGCCCCGCAGTTCGCACCCGAGACCGCGCCCGGCGAGAACCAGAGCGACGCTCGCCAGGGGATCACGAACCTCCAGTACGGCTTGGACCTGGAGGGCGGCACTCGGGTCCGTGCCCCGCTCGAGGGGTACACCGCCACCGGCGTCGACCTCGCCGGCGACGATCCCGCCACGGTCGAACGGGCCGTCGCAGACGAGCTCGACGGGGTACAAGTCCGCGACATCGGATCGAGCTTCGGGGAGGACGAACAGGCCGTCGAGGTCACCGACCCGTCCGTGAGCGAGGACGAGTTCCGCGCGGCGATGGACGCCTCGGGCTACGAGTACGAGGGAATCCGCCCCGGCGTGACCGCGGAGACCCGCGATCTCACCCAAAGCATCATCGAGGGCAAAATCAACGAGGCGGGGCTCTCGGGCGGGAGCGTCCAGCAGGTCCAGTCGCCCGCCGGCGAGTACTATATCCTCGTCGAGGTGCCCGGCGAGGACCGCAGCAACGTCATCGACCTGCTTCAGGAACGTGGGACGGTCCAGATCGACATCGCGTACCCAAGCGAGAACGGCACCGCCGTCGACGAAGCCGTGCTCATCCAGGACGACTTCGAGAACATCGGGACGGCCACCCAGCGGGACACCAGTTCCATCTCGTCCGTCCCCGTGACGGTCAGGAACACCGCCCCGGACGGGCAGCAGTCGCCGGCCGAAGGGTTCCAGCAGGCCGTCGTCGACCGCGGCTTCCCGTCGGCGTACCAGTCCGAGGCGGACCGCTGTGAGTACAACAACGAGACCGGCGAAATCGAGAACTCGAACCCCTGCCTCCTGCTCACCGTCGACGGCGAGGTCGTCAACTCCTTCGGGATGGACCCGGGGCTCGCCGACAGCATGGAGAGCGGCTCGTGGGCCGAACAGGGCAACTTCGAGCTGACGACGAACGAGTTCTCGACGGCGCAGGAGATCTCGGTCAACCTGCGCGCCGGCGCGCTGCCGGCGGAGCTCGACATCAGCGGCGAGGGGTCCTCCAGCACCATCTCGGCCGCACAGGGGGAGAACTACAAGAACTACTCGCTGGTGACCGGGATCCTCGCGGTGTTCGCGGTCGCGGGCATGGTGTTCCTGCGCTACCGCGAGCCGGCGGTGGCGCTGCCGATGATCGTCACCGCGCTCGCGGAGGTGTACGCCCTGCTCGGCTTCGCCGCGCTCGTGAGCTACCCGATCGAGCTGGCGGTCATCGCCGGCTTCATCGCCGTCGTCGGGACGGGCGTCGACGACCTCGTGATCATCGCCGACGAGGTGATGAGCGAGGGCGACGTGAACTCCCGGAAGGTGTTCGACTCCCGGTTCCGGCGGGCCTTCTGGGTCATCGGCGCCGCCGCCGCGACGACGATCGTCGCGATGTCGCCGCTGATGGTACTCTCGCTCGGGGACCTCTCCGGGTTCGCGATCTTCACCATCCTCGGCGTCCTGATCGGGGTCCTGATCACCCGTCCCGCCTACGGTGAGATCCTGCGCCGCCTGCTGACGATCCGGTAGCGACTTCCGCGGCACGGCCTCGCCCGTCGTGCGCGCACGGCCCGCCGCGCGATCGAGACGCGAAATGAACGGTCCCGAACACGTGATCAAAGCGATCCAGAGTGACGCTGACTCGACGTTCGCCGCCGCGGAGCGACGCGCATCGAGGGTGCTGCCAACTGGGTCGCGGCCGGGAGGCGCCCCGTGACAACGTACACCGAGATCCTCGTCGTCGCGTTCGTGGCCCAGCTGGCCGTGCTTCCGGGCGAGAAGGTGCAGTTCATGATCGCGGCGCTGGCGACGCGGTACGACCCGAAGGTGGTCGTCGCGGCCGCCGGGTCGGCGTTCGCCGGCTGGACCGCGGTCGAGGTCCTCTTCGGACAGGCGCTGCAGTCGGCGCTCCCGGGCGTCGTGCTCGACAGCATAACCGCGGCGCTGTTCTTCGTGTTCGCGTATCTCCTGTACCGGTCGATACCGGATCGGGAGACCTCCGGGAACGGGGAGGTGGCGGCCGTCGAGACCGAGGCGTCCGACCCTGACGCGGTCGACGCCGACTACGCGGACCTCGACTCGGTTCCCCTGCCGGGCCCGCTCGACCGCTACTCCGGGTCGTTCGGCGGCTTCCTTCCGATCTTCGTGCTCATGGCCACCGGTGAGTTCGGCGACAAGACGCAGCTGGTCACGATCGGATTGGCGGTGCAGTACGGGGCGACCTCCGCCATCTGGGTCGGCGAGATGCTCGCGATCATCCCGATCAGCCTCGCGAACGCCTACTTCTTCCACACGTTCGCACACCGCTTCGACATGCGGCGCGCGCACATCGCGTCCGCGGCGCTGTTCGCCTTCTTCGGCGCCGATACCGTCCTCTCGATCGTCGCGGACGTCTCGGTCTGGGAGACGTTCATCGGTGCCGTGAGCGGAGCGGTCTCGGCGCTCGGTTAAAACTCGTCGAGCCCCGACTGCTCGGCGGCCGCCAACGCGTCGTCGCAGGTCGCCCACGACCGTCGGGCGCAGTCGGGGACCTCACCGTGGTCGGCGACGTAGTCGCGCAGGAACGACCGCGTCGACGGGTCGCTCGGGTAGCCGCTCCCGACGCCGTCGTACGCCGGGTACCCCACGTCGATCGCCGCCATCCGGGCGTCGCGGGCCACCTTGGCGACCACGCTCGCCGCGCCGACGACCGGGTCCGCCTCGTCGGCGCCGTGGAAGGCCTCGACGTCGACCGCGGGGAGGGCGTCGATCCCGGGGTCGTCGACTCCGCACTCAGCGTCGCCGTCGCGCTCCACGAACTCGCCGAGTCGACGCGCGAACCGCGCCTCGCTGGTGTCGCCCGCGTCGGCGACGACGCGAACCGGCTTCTCCGGGCGTTCGCCGGGGGTCATCGCCTCGCGCTCCGCGAGCGCCGCCCGCACCGCCCGCGCCTGTCCGCGGACGGTGAGCGTGTTCATGTCGGTGTCCGGGCGGTCGATCTCGGCGGGCTCGACGAACGCGACGCCGACGGCGACGCCGTCGGTCCCGCGGATCGCCTCGTCTATCGCCTCGCGTCGCTCCGGGGGGAGACGCTTCGAATCGTCGACGTCGGCCGGCAGACTCGCCGGACTCGCGAGCACGGCCGCGGCGACCATCGGTCCGAGCACCGGGCCCTTCCCCGCCTCGTCGACGCCGAGGTACACGCGTCGGTGGTCGTCGTCGAACGGTAAATACGTTCAGAAAGGACGCGACGTCAGTCGATGAGGACGGCGTTGACCTGTCCGGTCTGGCCGGGACGCGAGGTGACGCGGGCGCGGCCGGCGGACGTGTCGATGATAGCGCCCTTGGTGACGATGTTCCGGCGGGCGTAGTTGACGTTGGAGGGATTGTCGACGACGTTCTCGATGTCGGCCTCGCTGACCTCGCCGCCGTCGGCGACCTGTGCGACGTTCGTCGAGAGCGCGCGGACCTTCTTCTCCGTGCCGCGGGAGTCGATGTACTGGACCCGCGTCTCGCCGACGGTGGTCTCGGCGGGCTCCCGACCGAGCTGGTGGCGCTTCTTGTTCGAGGCGTGCTTGAGTCGGCCGCCCGTCCGCTTGCGCGTGGAGCGTCCCTGGTCTTTCATACAGGTACGAACAGCCAGCGAATACTTGAAGCGTTCGAATCGACTCGGTGCCGAGGCGGAACGTGACGGGCTCGACGGCCCGTCGCGGCGCTCCGGACGCTGATTCCGCGAACCGGCGCACGCGGTCACGCGAACCGACGCTCGAACTCCCGCAGCCCCTCGTCGGTACCGACGACGACGAGCTCGTCGTCCCCGTCGATCCGCGTGTCGGGACCGATGTCGGTCACCGTCTCGCCGTCGCGATCGATCGCGATGACGGTGCAGCCGGTCGTCTCTCGCACGTTCGCCTGACCGACCGTCCGCCCGGCGAGCCGCGGCACGCGGCTCCTGACGACCTCGATCTGCTGGTCCAGCGAGAGCACGTCACGGTCCTCGAGGACCGTCGAGGCGGACATCCGGCCGGTGACGGTCGCGAGCGAGAGCACGTAGTCGGCGCCCGCGCGGTGCATCTTCCGGACGCTCGCGGCCTCCTCGACCCGCGCGAGGATCTGCGTGTTAGGCGCCAAATCGCGGATCACGAGCGTCGTGAACTCCGTCGTGGTGTCGTCGGGGAGCGCGAGTACGACGGTCTGCGCCGACTCGACGCCCGCGGCCCGCAGCGTCTCCGGCTCGGTGGCGTCCCCGACCACGTCGACGCCCTCGGCGTCCTCCCGGTCGACGACCGTGACCGGGAGATCGGCGTCTTCGATCGCCTCGGCGGCCGTCCGGCCGACCTGCCCGTACCCGATGACGACGGTCTCGCCGGCGCCGAACCGGCGCGTCGCGGAGTTGGTCAGGTCGACGAGCCGCTCCAGCTGGTCCGACCGCCCGGAGACGAGAAGCACCGTCCCGGCCGACAGCGTCGCGTCCGGCGGGGGCGCCGCGTCAAACTCGCCGTTGAACCACGCGCCGATCACGTTGACGCCGGCGCGTTCGCGGATCCCGCTGTCGCCGAGCGTCGATCCGGCCAGCGGACTCCCGTGCGGGACCGACACCTCCGCGAGCTGGAGGGAGTCGCCGATCGCGACCGCCTCGCCGAGATCGGTCTGGAGCGCGGTCGTCACCTTCGCGGCGAGGCTCTCGCCGAGCAGCGACCGCGGCGAGAGCACCTCGTCCGCGCCGGCGAGGCGGTGGTACCGCTCGCGCTCCGGGTCCTCGACGACGCTGATGACCCGCACCTCCGGCGACAGCTCCTTCGCGGCGAGCACGATGCTCGCGTCGACCTTGTCGGAGACGTCCGTCACCAGCGCCCGGGCGCCGGGCAGGTTCGCGGCCGCCAGCCCGTCGGTGGTCTCCGGGTCCGCTCGGATCACCCTTCGCCCGGCCTTGTACAGCCGGATCGCTCTGTCGGCGTTCGGTTCGACGATCACGTACGGTATCTCGCGGGAGTCGAACTCCTCGATGAGCGCCGCCGACCGCGACGTGTCCGAGCAGACGACGACGTGATCGGTCGTGTTCTCGTCCAACGAGGTGGGAGCGCTCGTCGAGAAGGCCTGCTCCAGCAGCGGCGTCACCACGACCGGCAGCGCGCCGATCAGAAGCACCATGCCGACGAGGTCCATCACGGCGATGAACGCGTTCAGCTGCTGGCTCTCCCACGGCGAGTCCCCGCCGAACCCGGTGGTCGTGAACATCTCGATCGAGAAGCGCATCGCCTCGATCATCGTCCGCGGATCGCCCTCGTACACCCGCATCCCGTACCGGTAGGCGACCGCGGTAAAGACCAGTACGAAGAAGACGAAGCCGAAGTACCCGACCACGCGACGCTTCCACGAGTCCATTGGACCGTCGTACAGCGCCCACCCACAAAAACGGGCCGCGTCGGCCTCGCCACGCGTCGCGGCGGCGCCACAGACGGCGTGCGGTCGCGCGCCCGCCCGGACCGGAGTTCGATGATTTAACACACGGGGGGGTCGAACGAGGGGACATGGTGCGGGACCCGTCGCGCGAGGAGGATCCGCCGTCGGTCGACGACGTGCTGGACGCGCTGGCCGACGACGCCGCGCGCCGGATCGTGACGGCACTCACCGAGCCGAAAACGGCGAGCGACCTCTCCGAGGAGTGCGACATCCCCCTGTCGACCACCTACCGAAAGCTGGAGAAGCTCACCGATGCGTCCCTGCTGCGGGAGTCGACGGACATCCGTCGCGACGGACAGCACACGACGCGGTACTCCGTCTCCTTCGACTCCGTGACGGTCTCGCTCGACGAGTCGGACGACGACGCGCCCCGCGAGCTCACCGTCGAGTTTTCGCGTCCGGAGCGCACGCGGGACGAACGACTGGCCGACCTGTGGTCGGAACTCCGAGAGGAAACATGACAACGCACATCGATCTCGCCATCATCGTGGCAAAGACCGCCATCCTCCTGCTCGGTGGCAGCATCACCTACTACGCGCTCCGCGCGTACGGCAGAACGGGTGACCCCTCGCTGCGAGCGCTGGGGCTCGGTTTCGGGATCGTGACCGTCGGCGCGCTTGTCGGCGGCGTCTCCCACCAGATCATCGGCGCGTCCCTGACCGTGGGGATCGCGATAGACAGCCTGCTGACCGCGGTCGGATTCGGCGTCATCGTCTACTCGCTGTACGTGGAGTGAGCGCGCCGATCCCCCCCTCCGATGTCGACGTCCGACGAACCCCGGTTTCGGTAGCCTTTTGCGGCGCTCCGCCCTCGATTCGCGTCATGAGCGACGCACGCGAGGAGCTCTCTCGCCGGATCGCCGGCGAGATAACGCTCAGCGACGACCCCGGGGCGACGCTCCGGAAGTGGCGGACCGACTTCGACGTCTCACAGACGGAGCTCGCCGAGCAGCTCGACGTCTCCTCGTCCGTGATATCCGACTACGAGAGCGGACGGCGCGAGAGCCCGGGGATCGGCGTCGTGCGCCGGATCGTCACCGGACTCTTGGACATCGACGAGCGCCGCGGCGGCGGGCGCCTCCGTCAGTACGCTCGCGTCCTCTCGGCGGGCTTCGAGAGCGACATCGTCCACGACCTCCGCGAGTACTCGACGGCGGTGCCGGTCGAGGAGTTCTACGAGGCGATGGACGCGACGGAGGTCGTTCGCGGCGATCAGGACCACGTCAACGGCCACACGGTGATCAACTCCATCGAGGCGATCACTCGGCTCTCCAGCGAGGAGTTCTACCGGCTGTACGGGCAGTCGACGGACCGCGCGCTCGTGTTCACGAAGGTGACCCGCGGCGAGTCGCCGCTGGTCGCGCTCCGGGTCGTGAGTCCGACGCCGAACGCGGTCGTCCTCCACGGCATCGAGGCCGAGGACCTGTGGGACCACGCCGCCGACCTCGCGCGCGTCGACCGCTTCTCGCTGGCGACGTCGACCCGAGACCTCGACGACTGTCTGGCCGACCTCCAGGCGCTGTGAGCGTCCCGGCGGGACGGGTCGCCGGCGGTTTCGGGGGCGATCCGCCCGAACCGCGGCCCTGAAACCGCCGGCGCCCATTGAACCCGGTATGACCGACGAGTACGCCGAACGCCTCCGCGCCAACCGCCGCGAGAAGGACGAGTTCTTCGCCGAGCACCCGCAGTCGCCGATTCCGCCCGGACACCGCGACGGGTTCGACGGCCTCGACTACTTCCCGCCGGACGCCGACTACCGCGTCGAGGCGACCGTGACGGTCCACGACGACCCCGAACCGGTCGAGATGGAGACCACCGCGAGCAACCCGGTCCGGTACCTCCGGGTCGTCACCTTCGCGTTCGAGGTCGACGGCGCGGAGCACGCGCTCGCCGGCTACCGACAGGAGGGGGAGGAGGGCGCGATCTTCGTCCCCTTCCGCGATAAGACGACCGGCCAGCAGACGTACCACCAGGGCCGGTACATGGAGCTGGAGCCGGAGAGCGAGCTCGCCGACGGCGACGTCGTCACCCTCGATATCAACCTCGCGTACAACCCCTTCTGCGCGTACAGCGAGACGTTCGCCTGTCCGCTCCCGCCCGAGGAGAACTGGCTGGAGATCGTCGTCCCGGCCGGGGAGCGGGCGCCCGACATCGAGTAGGGGTCGGCGTCGCGTCGCGCTCGAAGTCGGCGGCGACGCGCCTCGCGTCGCTCCATCCCCGACCGCGCTCACTCTCCCCGGTCGCGGATGACCATGACCTTCACCCGGTTGACGGCGTCGAAGTCGCGGAGCCGGTAGCTCAGGTCGCGCACGCGCGCCGCGTCGCCCCGACAGAACAGCGATTCGAGACACCACTCCCCCTGATGGGTGTGGCTGGTGTTGAGTATCACGTCCTGATACGCGTGCTGGACGCCGTGGAGCTCCCGGATCACGTCGTGGTGGCGGTAGTCGAAGCCGACGAGCGCGACCACCTCGCCGGTCATCGATTCGAGCCGCGTGTGCGACTCGACGTACTCCCGCATCGCCTCCCGGACCGCCCGCGACCGGTTGTCCATCCCCTCTTCTCGCCAGACGCGATCGAACTCGTCGCGGAGGTCCGCCGGCACGTTGACGCTCGTTCGCATGGGTGCGGGTTCGCCGCGCCCGCACAAGAGTCCCGAGTATTACGATCCCCCCGATCGGGGAGTAACAACCGTTATCGGCGGCTCCCTCGGAGTCGACGGTAATGCTCCACGGCGAGGCGACCGGACTGCTCCTCGGGGCGGTCGCGCTCGGCGCCGTCCACGGCGTCGAACCGGGCCACGGCTGGCCCGTCGCGGCCTCGTACGCCCTCGATCGAACGCACACGTGGACCTACGGACTCGCGGCGAGCCTGATCATCGGCGTCGGCCACCTCGTGAGCAGTATCGCGATGGTGGGGGCCTTCTTTTACGCGAAGGGGTACTTCGAACTCACGCAGGTCAACGAGCCGATCACGGTGTTCGGCGGCCTGCAGATCGGCGGTCCCGTCAGCCTCGTGGCGGGCGTCCTGCTCATTGCGCTCGGGATTCGGGAGTACAGGCACGGCCACGGGCACTCTCATGGAGGCGACCACGGGCACGACCACTCTCACGGGGACGATCACGACCATTCCGACGGTCAGGGACGTGCGAACGACCACGACACCCACCACCACACCGACGGCTCTCCGACCGACGCCGCCGACCGCGGGCTCCTCGGGATCGCGTGGTTCGCGTTCGTGCTCGGATTCGCCCACGAGGAGGAGTTCGAGATCATCGCCCTGTGTGCGGGCTCGGCGTACTGCCTCGAGCTGATGGTCGCGTACGCACTCACCGTCATCGTCGGGATCGTCGGCCTGACGCTGCTGTTGATCGCGGGCTACGAGCGACACGAGGAGCGCGTCGAACGCTACGCGCCGTACCTCCCGGTGTTCTCAGCCGTGGTACTCGTCGCGATGGGAGTCGGGTTCATCACCGGTGTGTTCTGAACGACGACTCGCCGTCCGAACCGGTACGCAGAAGAAAGAGGAGGGCCGACCGCGCCGCGTTACCGCTCTAACTCGACCGTCAGGTCGGTCGCGATCCACGCGTCCGTGTTCCCCTGCTCCGCGAAGACGGTTCGGTCGGGCGAACAGCGACTCGCCGAAACGGTCGGCCGTGCGTCTGTCGACTCCTCGGCGCCGCGCTCGATCCGGTCTCCAGTGCTCATTACCAATCCGTCAGAGATACGGGTGGTTATAGCTTTCGGTCGACCTAAATCCACTCGTGAGACGATCCCGGCGGAACCGGCGTGTCGACACAGCGGCGCGTCGGCACGTCAGTACGTCGGCCCGAACGCTGCGAGGCGCGTCAGCACGCCGTCGTATCGTCCCGTCGGCACGTCGGCGGGGTCGCGGCGAGGCGCGCTGGGACCGGAGCGCATTACCCGCCGGCGGCCGTTCGGTCCGACGATGACCGATTCGCTCTTCGCGCCGCTCACCTTGCGCGACACCGAACTCCGAAATCGCGTGATGCTGTCGCCGATGTGCCAGTACTCCGCGGACGGTGGGTTCGCGAACGACTGGCACCGGATCCACCTGGGCTCGCGCGCGGTCGGCGGGGCCGGCGTCGTGATGACCGAGGCCACCGCGGTCGAGGAGCGCGGTCGCATCACGCCGGGCTGTCTCGGGATCTGGTCCGACGAGCACGCCGAGGCGCTCGCCCCGACCGTCGAGTTCGTTCGGTCGCAGGGAGCGACGCCGGGCATACAGCTGGCGCACGCCGGCCGCAAGGCGTCTCACCGGCCGCCGGCCGAGGGCGGCGACCCGATCCCCGCGGTCGACCCGGCGGGCTGGGAGACGGTCTCGGCGACCGACGAGCCGTACCCAGACGGCGACCGAGCCGAGGGGGGTGCGCCGGCGGCGACCCGACGAATGGACGGCGACGACGTCGACGACGTGATCGAGGCGTTCGCCGACGCCGCCGCGCGGTCGCGCGATATCGGCTTCGAGATCGCCGAGGTCCACGCAGCGCACGGGTACCTCCTCCACCAGTTCCTCTCTCCGGTCACCAACGACCGCGACGAGGAGTACGGCGGGAGCTTCGAGAACCGGACGCGGCTCCTCCGCGAGGTCGTCGCGGCCGTCCGGGACGTGTGGCCCGACGGCAAGCCCGTGTTTGTCCGGATCTCCGCGACCGACTGGCTGCCCGACCGCGACTCGTGGGACGTCGACGACTCCGTGCGGCTGGCCCCGCTGCTCGCCGAGGCCGGCGCCGATCTGATCGACGTCTCCGGCGGCGGGATCCACCCCGACCAACGGCTTCCGGGCACCGGGCCGGGGTATCAGGTGCCGTACGCCGAGGCGATCCGCGAGGGGAGCGACGTCCCGGTCGCCGCGGTCGGCGGGATCACGGAGCCGACCCACGCCGACGCGCTGGTCCGGAACGGACGGACCGACCTCGTCGCGCTCGGCCGTGAGCTGCTCCGCCACCCCTACTGGCCGTTGGAGGCCGCCCACGAGCTCGACGCGGCGGTCGAGTGGCCGGTGCAGTACCGACGCGGCCGGTTCGACTGAGGGCCCCGCGAGACGCCCCGGCCGGGTGGGGGCCTCCCGCACACCGCGGGAAGACTTATTCCGCTCCCGGGAGCCGACCGGACATGGAGTACCGACCGTTCCCCGACGAGCGCGTCGACGAGTTCGGGGCGTTCATGCGGTACGCCTTCTCCCCCGCCGAGGGCCCGTACGACCCCGAGGAGGCGGACGACCACGACACCGTCGCCGAGCGGCGCGGGCTGTTCGACGCCGCTGACGAGCCCGTCGCGGTCTGCGCGCACCACTTCTTCGCGCTGCGGATCCGCGGCGCCGACCGCGAGGCCGCCGGGCTCTCCGCGGTCGCCTCCCCGCCCGAACACCGCCGGCAGGGGTACGTCGGCCGCGTGCTCCGCGAGTCGCTGGCCGAGTACCGGGACCGCGACGTCGGCGTCTCGGTCCTCTGGCCCTTCGAGTACCCCTTCTACGCGGGGTACGGCTGGGCGACCGCGAGCCGCTACCGACGCCTCGCCGCGCCCCCCGCCCAGCTCGGCTTCGTCGACGACCTGGTCGCGACCGACGGCGACGCGGCCGGGACCTTCCGCCCGCTCGACGAGGATGACTACGCGGCCGTGCGGCCCCTGCTCGCCGCGATGGCGGACCGCTACGACCTCACGATGGACTGGACCGAGGAGTGGTGGCGCGAGCGGGCCCTGCGGGGGTGGAAGACCGACCCGTTCGTCTACGGGTGGGAACGCGACGGTGACCTTCGGGCGCTCTGCCGGTACACCTTCGACGACGACCCGGACGACGGCGACGAGACGGTCATGCGCGTCTCCGACGTCGCCGTCGCGGACGAGGAGGCGTGGTTTCAGCTGCTTCGGTTCTGTCGCAACCACGACTCGCAGGTCGGCGAAGTCCGGATCCGGGCACCGCCGGACGCGCCGCTCCTCGACCTCGTCGACGACCCTCGCGCGGTCGACTGCGAGATCGAGACCGGCCCGATGGCCCGACTCGTCGACGTCGCGGCCGCCTTGGAAGCGCTCGACCCGGACCCCGCGACCGCGGCGACGTTCGCGCTGGCGGTCGACGACCCCCTCGCGGCGTGGAACGACGCCGTCGTCCGTGTGGTCGTCGCGGAGGGGACGGTGGCAGTCGAGCGACTCGACGCCGATTCCGCCGGCGGGGACCTCGCCGGCGGGGACGCAGCCGACGCGGACGCCGTCGTCGGCGCGGACGCTACCGTCGACGTCGGGACCCTCTCGCAGCTGTACGTCGGCTACCTGTCCGTCGACGAGGCGGTCCGGGCCGGCGGGCTCGCGGCCGAGGGCGGAGCCACCCCCGACGACGTCACCGCCGCGCTTCGCGCGCTGTTCCCGCCGCGGACGACCCATCTCCGAGAGGGGTTCTGAGCCGACGCCCCGGCGAACCACGCGCCTGCTCGCCGGCTCGCCGGATCACCGGCCGCCCGCGCCGGTCGCGCCGGCCGGGCTTTTTATTCGCAGGCCGCCTACCGTCAGGTATGAGTTCCCGCGACGACCGACGCGACGACGAGCTCGAGGAGCGCCTCGACGAGCTCGAAGACGTCCTGACCGAGCTCCGGCGCGACCTGCGGGAGTCCGAGCGCGACCGCCGCGGGCCACCGCGGCCGCCCCGGCTCTCCGAGCTGGTCCGGTTCACCGAGCAGTACACGATCCCGACGGTCATCGCGCTCCTCGAGACGACGATCAAGTCGCTCGAACTGCTCCAGGGGACCCTCCGACTCGCCGACCCCGGACGGAGCCTCGCAGACGACGCCGGTGGCACAGCCGACCGGCTCGCCGACGTGCGCGACGGCGCGAGCGCCGGTCTGGCCCGATCGCTCTCGGAGCTTCGAACGGCGCTCTCGGAGGCCGACCTCCCGGAGGAGACCGCCTCGCGCTCGATCATCGCCGACGCCCGCGACCTGACCGCCGAGATCGAGTCGCGGATCGAGGAGGGTCGCCGGGAGGCCGACGCCGCGCGGCGGTCGGACCGGCGCGACGACTCCCGGAGCGGCCGGGGGCGCGAGGGCTCCGACCGACAGGCGAGCGGTCGCGGCGGGGGCCCCGTCGGCGACCGCGGGATTCGGATAGACGTGACCGATCCGGACGCTGAGGCCGACGAAGACGGTCGAGACGACGCCGAAGACGACCCGGCGCCTGAGGTCGACGTCGAATCGGAACTGGAGTCGATCAAGCGGCAGATCGAGGGCGACGAGGCGGCTGCGGACGTCGAGGACGGCGAAGGCGACGACGCCACGACCGTCGACGGAAACGCCGCCGACGACGCCGACGACGCCGCGACCCGTGACGAACATGACGCCGACGACGCCGCGACCCGTGACGAACATGACGCCAACGACGCCGCGACCGGCGACACAGCCGAGGGCGACGGCGAGAAGGAGAACGGCGGCGACGACGACGATCGCGACGAGACCTGATCGGCTCGCTCGCCGCACCGCTCCCGCCGTCAGTACTTAAAAGTCCGCGCCGAGCCGGTCGGCGACGCGCTCCGCGGAGTCGACGAGCAGGGCGTCGTCGTCGGTGAACACCTCCAGCGCGACGGTGCCGTCGAACCCGTCGAGCTCCGCGGCCACCGTTTCGTAGTCCACCTCGCCGGCGCCCACCGGGAGGTGCGTGTCCCCGCGGCGGCGCACGTCGTGACAGTGGAGGTGCGAGACGCGGTCCCCGTGATCGCGGAGGAACCGCGTAATCGCCTTGTTTCCGGCCTCCATGTACGCGTGCCCCACGTCGAAGCAGATCGGGGTGTCGGTCTCGCGGGCCATCTCGCCGAGGACGGAGAGCTGGAGCCCCGCGTGCTGGTGGCCGACGTTCTCGACGACGACCTCGACGCCCGCCTCGCGGCCGGCGTCGGCGACGCGGCGGAGCTGTTCGGCGGCGACCTCGCGGAACTCCACGTCGTCGCGGTCGGCGGAGGTCGCGTGGAGGACCGCCTTCTTCGCGCCGAGGTCGCCGGCGGCCTCTAAGAGCCGCCACTGGTAGGCGACGATGGCGTCGTTGACCTCGGGGACGTAGGTCGCCAGCCGCTGCCCGTACGGCAGGTGAACGAGCAGGTCGCGGCCGGCGAGCGCGTCGGTCAGGCGTCCGCGGTCGATGTCGCCCGGAACGAGCGTCGGCTCGCCGACCCCGAGCTCGCAGAAGTCGAACCGCGACGGCGACGCCGCGAGGCGGTCGAGGTCGTCTCCGACGGTGAGACCGATCTCCATGTCGGGGGTGCGTGCGGCGAGGTGTTATAAGTAGTGCCGCGGGGGGGTCGCTCCCGTGAGGGCCCCGGGCGAGCGGTCGGCGTCGTCGAGCGCTCAGTCGTCCAGCGGGTTCTCGACGTCGATCTCGCCGGCGTCAATCTCGGCCTCGACCTCGCGGGCGGCCGTCACCATGTTCTCCGTCTTCCCGTACGCGATCTCGCGGGGGAGCAGCTTCAGGCCGCAGTCGGGCGAGACCGTGAGCTTCTCCGGCGGGACGACGCGGAGGCCCTGTCGGATGTTCTCCTTGATCTCCTCGACCGGCTCGATCTCGGCGGTGTGGGCGTCGACGACGCCGAGCGCGAGGTCGGGCTCGAACTCGGGGTCGGTGAACGTCGGGATCTGCTCGTACTCGCCGTTACACAGCTCGACGTCGAACTCGTCGATCGGGTAGTCGTTGATCTCGGGGTAGATCCGCGAGTAGTCGCCGTAACAGACGTGGAGGCCGATGCGGACCTCCTCGTCGATGCCCGAGACGATGCGCTCGAGCGCCTCGCCGACGATGGCGTGGTCCTCCGGCGTCGTCGCCAGCGCGGGCTCGTCGATCTGGACGTAGCGCGCGCCCGCCTCGACCAGCTTCTCGACCTCCTCGTTGACGAGGTCCGCGAGGTCGTAGACGAGCTCCTCGGTGGAGGGATACGCCTCGTTGAACGCCCAGAAGCCCAGCGTGTACGGCCCCGTGATCGGCACCTTCACCGGGCGCTCCGCGACGTTCGAGGTGAACTCGAACTCGTCGACGAGCCACGGCTCGTCGTACGCGACCTCCTCGACGACGGACGGCTTGTCGAAGTAGTTGTGGCCCCACACCTTCACCGGCCCGTTGAACTCGTAGCCGTCGATGCGCTCGGCGAAGAACTCGACCATCTCGTTGCGGCGCATCTCGCCGTCGACGACCGTGTCGAGCCCGGCGCGCTCGTGCTCGTGCGTGATGAGGCGACAGGCGTCGTCGTGGGCCTCCGTTAAGTCGCCCTCGTCGAACTTCGAGTCGGGGTCGTCGACGAGCTCGTCGGCGCGGTTCAGCCACTTCGGCTTCGGGTACGAGCCGACGACGGTCGTCAGCAGGAACGCGTCGTTCGGGTGGTCGGCGGGGCGGAACTGTTCGCGGTTGGCGTCGGGGTTTCGGACCATTACTCGAGCACCTCCGTGGCGGCGGCCAGCGCGTTCAGCTTCGCGCGGTACTTGTTCGCGGGCAGGTAGAACAGCTCCGTGTTCGGCGTCAGGTACGTCCGGTCGAACCCCTCCGCCGGGATCTGCGACTCGAACCACTCGACGCGCTCCGCGACCGTCTCCGGCTCCTCGACGAGCGTGTTCTGCCCGTCGACGAGGCCGAGCGCGAGCGAGTCGGTCGAGCCGAACTCCTGGACGTTGTAGACGGTGTCGTCGCGGTCGCCGGCGACGAGGTCGAGTCCGAGCGCGTCCGCGCCCGCCTCGTCCACGAGGTGCGCGTACAGCTTCTCGCTCAGCGCGCCGTAGGAGGTCTGGACGACGACGTCGGCGTCGGTCGCGTCGGCGACCGTCGCGATCGCGTCCGTCGCGGTCGACTCCGCGCCCTCCGCGGGCGGGTTCGTCACCAGCGACGGCTCGAGGAGGAACAGCGTTTTATGGGCGGGGAACGCCTCGACCTCCCCGGCGAGGAACTCGGCGATCGCGGCCTGGAACGCGGCCTCCTCGCCGTAGTGCTCGTCGGTCGCGAGGTCGGCGAGCGAGTGCGGGCCCGGCAGCGTCGCGGCGAGAGGGGCCTCGCCGTCGATAAGGTCGGTCGCCGCCTCCAGCTCGCGCGCCACGTCTCCGGAGAAGCCGAGGTCGTCGACCACGCGGGGGTCGCGGTAGAAGTTGTTGTTGTCGTAGTACCTGACGATACCGCCGGTCTCGACGCTGTCGTGCACCGTCAGCGGGTGCGCGATCATGTCGTCCCAGCGGCCCTGTCCCTCGACCACGCGGTCGAGACCGGCCTCCAACTGGTCGTCGACGTACTCCGCGCGGACCTCGTCGTACTGCTCGACGATCGCCTCGCTCTCGTCGCCGCTCAAGAGGTCACCCTTCTGGTGGCCCTTGAGGTCGGAGAGCGTCTCCTTCGCCCAGTCCGGAAGCGGGTACAGCCCCGGCGTGGCCGCGACACGTTCAGTCATCACCAGTCGTTCGATATGCCGCCGTATAATATTTGCTAATGTATTTTATGCCTATAAGTAATTACTCGGCGGGCGCGTCCGTTCGCCTCACTCACGCCGCAGCGCGAGCACGGAGAGCGTCTCGAACGGGAACGACTCCTCGACGACGACCTCGTGGTCGAAGCCGGCGTCGTCGATCAGGCGAAGCACCTCGTCGTAGCCCGTCAGCGAGGAGACGAGCAGCAGGACGACCCCGCCGGGCGCGAGCACGCGCCCCACGTCGGCGAGGAACGGCTCGATCAGCTCGCGGCCCGACTCGCCGCCCGAGAGCGCGCGCTCCATCCAGTCGTCCCACTCGTTGTCGGGGTCGGTCGGGAGGTACGGCGGGTTGAAACAGACGGTGTCGAACGCGTCCGCTCGGAACGGGGCACAGAGGTCGGCGACGACGCCCTCGACGCCGCGAGCGCGGGCCTGTCGGGCCGCGTGCGGGTTGAGGTCGCTGCCCACCACCTCGAGGTCGCGCTCCGCGGCGACCCGCGCCGCGACCCAGCCCGAGCCGGTGCCCACCTCCAGCACGCGGCCGTGCGCGGTCTCGACGGTCGCCTCGGCGAGGAGTCCGGAGTCCTCGGCCGGCTGGTAGACCACCGCCTCGTCGACGCCGCGGCGCGCCGCGAGGTCCGCGGCGGCCCCGCCGCTCTCGGCGCCGGCCTCGCCCCCTCCGGCGCCGGCCTCGCCCCCTCCGGCGCCGGCCTCGCCCCCTCCGGCGCCGGCCTCGTCCCCTCCGGCGTCTCGTTCCGGGCGGTCGCTCACCGGTCAGTCCCCTCGCCGCCGTCGGCGTCCGAACCCGCGCTCCCGTCGCTCGGCGTGCCGCCGTCGCTGCGGTTCCCGCCGCCCCGCGTCGCCGCCCGCCCCTCGACCGACGCGTCCAGCTGCGGGCCGGAGGCGCCCTCCTCGCGCGCGGAGAGCGTCTGCTGCGGGAACGGGATCACGATCCCCTCGTCTTCCAGCGCGGACTTGATCGCGCCCATCGCGGCCGTCTGGGTGCGCCAGCGCTTCCGCATGCTCGGGTTCCGGATCCAGTATCGGGCGCCCAGGACCACCGCCGAGTCGCCGAACCGCTTCGTCACCACGGCCGGCTCGGGCATTGCCGCCACGTCGTCGACGCCGGCGACCGCCTCCTCGATCACCGCTGCCGCGCGCTCGACGTCGGTCGCGTAGTCGACGCCGACCTCGACCTCGATCCGCAGGCGGTTCCGGCGGGAACGGTCGATGATCGGGCCGGACCGCACGTCGTCGTTCGGAAGCGTGATCATCTCGCCGTCGAACGACCGGAGGCGGGTGCTCATGATCGAGATCTCCGTGACGGTCCCCTCGTGGTCGCCGACCTCGACCCAGTCGCCGACCTCGAACGGCCGGGAGAACATGAGGACGAACCCCGCGAGCACCGCGCCGAGCGTCTGGCGGGCCGCCATCCCGACCACGATCCCCAAAAAGCCGGCCCCGACGAGGAGGCCGCCGACGTTGTCGGTGAACAGCCCGACGACGACGAGGAGCGCGAAGGTGTACACCGTCAGCTGCGTGAGCCGCAGGACGACCTCCTCCTGATGGTCGGTGAGCACGGTGCTGTCCGCCGAGACCTCGCGGATGACGCCGCCGAGGAAGTCGGTGATCGCGTAGGCGCTCGCAAGCAGCACCACCGCGATCACGACGTTCGACAGCTGGTCCGTGATCGCGGCCGCCTCGAACGCGTCGAGGAGCGCCCCGCTCCGGTCCCACACCACGAGCAGGGAGAGCGCGCCGATCGCGGTGGCGGCGCCGACGGACGCCGAGAGCAGCAGCCGCGCGGACGAGGTGAGCTCGCCGTTCCGCCGCTTCACCCACGCGGTGAACAGCCGGACGGCGAGCACGCCCCCGACGATCAGCGCGGAGGCGAGGGTGCGCCTGACGTTCTCGGTCAGAACGCTGTAGAGGTCGCCAGCGGGGGTCGTGGCGCCCCCGGCGGTCAGAGGCTCGGCGAGCGGTGCGGCCGAAAGCGCCCCGAACGCGGCCGCGAGGCCCACGTTCCCCAGCACCGACTGGACGAGCGCGAGCGCCATCCCCGCGGTCACACCTCGCTCGGTGAGCCGCACTCGCGTGCCAGCTCGGCCAGCGCCGCGAACGCGGCCGGTTCCAGCGTCCCCGGGCGTCGGCGGAGCAGCTCCTCGTCGGCGGCCTCGACGACGGCCTCGGGCTCGTCGAGCCCGGATATGTGGGCGGTGTTCCGGATCGCGTTCCGCACCGTCTTGCGCCGCTGGGTGAACAGCGCCTTCACGAACCGGAGGAAGAAGGCCTCGTCGCCGACCGCGTAGTCGGGGTCGCGGGGCGTACACCGAACGAGAGCGCTCTCGACGGCGGGCTGGGGGTCGAACGCTTCCTTCGGGACGCGCTCGACGATCTCGACGGCGGCGTAGTGCTGCGCCGAGACGGAGAGCCGGCCGTACTCGGGCTCGCCCGCCGACGCCACCATGCGCTCGGCGAACTCGGCCTGGAACATCAACACGAGCGGCTTCCCCGCGGGGAGCAGGCGGAAGGCGATCTCCGAGGAGACGCCGTACGGGAGGTTGGCGACGCAGGCGGTGAACGGCGGCAGGTCGACGTCGAGCGCGTCGCCCTCGATCACGTCGAGGAGGCCCTCGTCGACCGCGGTCGCGAACTCCTCGCGGAGGAACGCGGCGAAGGTCCCGTCGCGCTCGATCACCGAGAGGTGGTCGGGGGCGTCGGCGGCGTCGCCCTCGCGCTTGGCGTCGCGGTCGTCGGCGGTGATCCGCGCCAGCAGCCGGTCGGTGAGCGCGCCCGCGCCCCCGCCGATCTCCAGCAGGTGGGTCGCGTCGGCGTCGTCCGGGAGGTACCCCGGGATCCGGTCGAGCACGCGGTCGTCGACGAGGAAGTGCTGGTCGCGGTCGGGGTTCGCGCGCTCCCCGGCCCGCCGCGCGAGGGCGTCGGGGTCGCGGTCCCCGTACGCCGCGGCCTCACCCGTCGATAGGTCGGTCATGGCCGCGATAGGCCGGCGCTCCGGGTAAAAGTCCCGTTTCGAGGATCACTCCTCGCGGCCGGCGAACGACCGGTACTTCAGGTCGTCCTCGCGGATCTCCTCGACGATCCGCTCGACGATCACCTCCCGCGGTCGGTGGAGCCCCGAGACGCGCTCGGACACCTCCCTGAAGCTGTCGAAGGGGCCGCGCTTGCGCTCGTCGAGGACGTTGTTCCGGAGCTGTTTGCCGACCCCGGGGAGGAGGTTGAGCTGGTGGAGCCGGAGCGTGATCGGGCCGGCCTCGTTGTAGAACTCGACGAACCGCTCCTCCTCGTCGTCGACGATCGCCTCGACGGCGTACTCCACCTCGGCGGCCGCGTTCCGGGTGAGGTCGTCGTACGACACCTCGCGGTACCGGCCGACCGCCGGCCCGTCGAGCGCGAGCCGATCGCTCACGCTCGCGTCGACGTCCTCGGTGAGCGAGAGCTCGTACAGCCGGAACGAGTCGGTCCCGAGGCCGTACGCCACCGGAGACTTCCGCGACGGGGGCCGGTCGTCGTCCGGTCGCCCGTTCGGTAACACGTCGAGCAGGACGACGACGGGACCGTCGTCGGCGTCCGCCGCGTCGGGCGCGTCGGTTTCGGGGTCGCTCATAGTTGTTGTACCGCTCCGAACGGTGAAAAAACCGCTGCCGCGCCGGCTTACCGCGAGAACTCGATCGCGGCGCCCTGTCCGAAGCCGACACAGAGTGTCGCGAGCCCGCGCTCGGCGTCGCGCTTCTGCATCTCGTGGAGCAGCGTGACGGGGAGGCGCGCGCCGGAGGCGCCGAGCGGGTGACCGATCGCGATGGCGCCGCCGTTAACGTTGTACTGCTCCTCGTCGACCCCGAGCTCGCGCCGCGAGTACTCGCACTGGGAGGCGAACGCCTCGTTGAGCTCGACCAGATCGTAGTCGTCGATCGACCGGCCGGCGCGGTCGAGCAGTCCGCGCGTCGCGGGCACCGGGCCGATCCCCATTACCGTGGGGTCGACGCCGGCGACGTTGTTCGTGCCGACCGCCGCGAGCACGTCGAGCCCGTGGTCCTCGGCGAACGCCTCGCTCGTGACCAGCGTCAGCGACGCGCCGTCGGAGATCTGCGAGGAGTTCCCCGCGGTCACCGTCCCGTCGCCCGTGAACGCGGGCGGCAGGTCGGCGAGCTTCTCGGCCGTCGTGTCCGGGCGGATCCCCTCGTCCTCTTCGACGAGTCCGTCGTCTGTCTCCACCGGGACGATCTCGTCGTCGAAGCGGCCGGAGTCGGTGGCCTCGGCGGCGCGCTGGTGGCTCCGGGCCGCGTACTCGTCTTGCGCCTCGCGGCTCACCCCGTACTCCTCGGCCACCTTCTCGGCGGTCATCCCCATCTGGAGCTGGAAGACGTTGTACTTCTCCGAGAGCTCCGGGTGGAGGTGCTGGTAGGAGTCGCCGTCCATCGGGACGCGGCTCATGTTCTCGACGCCGCCGGCGACGACGCAGTCGCGGTTCCCCGCCGCGATCGCGTCCGCCGCCGAGATGATCGCCTGCATTGAGGAGGCGCACCAGCGGTTGATCGAGGTCGCGGGCACGGACTCGCCGAGATCCGAGAGCAGCGCGATGACGCGGGCGACGTTGTTGTCCTGCTCGGTGCGCTGCTGGGCGACGCCCCACATCAGGTCGTCGACGTGGTCGCTCGTCAGCCCCGTCTCGGCGAGCGCGTGGTCGATGAGCGTCGTCGAGAGGTCCTCGCTGCGGACGTCCTCGTAGACGCCCCCGTCTTTCCCCTGCGGCGTTCGGTAGGCGGCGGCGATCACCGGCGTGGTCTCGTCTGTCATGAACGATCACAGGCCGGTGACGGTCTTAAAAGGCCGTGGAACCGCCGAGAATCTGACCGAAGTTTACTGTTTACTTGCGAGCAGCGACTCGCCGGTCATCTCCTTCGGACGGTCGAGCCCGATCAGGTCCACGAGCGTCGGGGCGATGTCGCAGAGCGAGCCGCCCGCGCGGACCGCCTTCCCGCCGTCGTCGCCGTCGGGAGTCAGGTAGACGAACGGGACCGGGTTGAACGTGTGGGCGGTGTGCGGGTCCTCGAGCGTCCCCATGTCGTCGGCGTTGCCGTGGTCGGCCGTCACGATCGCGTGGCCGCCCGCGTCGGCGATCGCGTCGAGGAGCCGGCCGAGCTGCGCGTCGACCGCCTCGACGGCCGCGACCGCGGCGTCGAAGTCGCCGGTGTGACCCACCATGTCCGGGTTCGCGTAGTTGAGGACCACGAGGGCGGGATCCGACTCGTCGATGATCTCGATCGCCTCCTCGGTGAGCTCCGGCGCCGACATCTCCGGCTGCCGGTCGTAGGTGGGGACGTCGGGACTCTCAACGATCTCGCGCAGCTCGCCGGGGAACTTCACCTCGCGGCCGCCGTTGAGGAAGTACGTGACGTGCGGGTACTTCTCCGACTCGGCGATCCGGAGCTGGGAGAGCTCGGCGTCGGCGACGACCTCGCCGATCGTGTTCTCCGGGATCTCCGGCGGGAACGCGACCGGGAACGTGAACGTCTCGTCGTACTCGGTCATCGTGGTCAGGCGTATCTCCGGCTGATCCAGCTCGAACATCCACTCGGGTCGGGTCTCGGTGAGCAGCCGGACGAGCTGTCGGGCGCGGTCCGCCCGGAAGTTGAAGAAGATCACGGCGTCGCCGTCGTCGAGGGAGGGCTCCTCGTCGACGAGCGTCGGCTCGATGAACTCGTCCGTCTCGCCGCGGGCGTGGGCCTCCGTCGCGGCCTCGACCGCGGTGTCGGCCCGGTGGGGCGCCTTGCGGTTCACGATCGCGTCGTACGCCTTGCGCGTCCGCTCCCAGTTCTCGTCGCGGTCCATCGCGTGGTACCGGCCCGTGACGGTCGCGACGCGCCCGGTCCCGCGCTCGTCGGCCTTCGCGTCCACCTCGGCGAGGAAGCGGTCGGCGATCTCCGGGGCCGTGTCGCGGCCGTCCGTGAACGCGTGGGTGGTCGCCGGCACGCCGGCGTCGGCCGCGGCGTCGATCAGCGCGAGCAGGTGCTCGACGTCGGAGTGGACGCCGCCGTCGGAGACGAGCCCCATGAGGTGGACCCGCCCGCCGGTGGACCGCGCGTGCTCTAACGCGCCGGCGATAGCGTCGTTGTCCGAGAGCGACCCCTCGGCGAGCGCGTCCGTGATCCGGGTGTACGCCTGTTTGACGACGCGGCCGGCGCCGATGTTCAGGTGGCCGACCTCGGAGTTCCCCATCTGTCCCTCGGGGAGCCCCACGCGCCGCCCGTGGACGACGAGCCGGCCGTCGGCGCCGCGTCCGGTCGCGTCGTCGAACGCCGGCGTGTCGGCGGCCGCGACCGCGTCCCGACCGGCGGGCCGTCCCGACGGGTCGACCGTCTCTCCGTCTTCACCGTCGCCGCCTCCCGCGCCGCGTCCGAGTCCCCAGCCGTCGAGGACGATGAGCGCCGTTTCCATATCCCCCGTTCCCGGTCGCGGGGTAACTACTCTTCGCTCCGCGCGACTCCTGTCTCGCCTCCGCGCGACCCCTGTCTCGCCTCCGCGCGACTCCCGCCTCCGCGCGACTCCCGTCTCCGCGCGACTCCCGCCTCCGCTCCGCGCGATCCCCGCACTGCGGTCTGGCGCACCCGATAGCCTCGCGAGCCGTAAGTCAGCCTTTTACCTGTCCGACGCTAACCATACGTTAATGGACTCCGCGGTACTGCTCGATCTCCTCGGGAACGAGAACCGGCGGCGCATCCTCCGGCTGCTCGCGACCAAGCCCTGCTACGTCACGGAGATCTCGGAGTACCTCGACGTGAGCCCGAAGGCGGTCATCGACCACCTTCGGAAGCTGGAGGAGGCGGGCCTGATCGAGTCGACGACCGACGATCAGCGCCGGAAGTACTTCCGGATCTCCCGCAGCCTCAGGCTGGAGGTAAGCGTCTCGCCGTACGGCTTCGGCGCGAAGAGCGCGTACCCCGCCAAGAACAGCCTCGACATGTCCGGTCGGTGTCCCCACCTCACCATCGAGGCGCCCGACGGCTCGGGCGCGTCGAACGACATCGCCGACCTCGCGGGGGAGTACGCCCGCCTCCAGGACCTCGACCGCGAGCTCTCGCTGGCCCAGCGCTGGGTGCAGGGGCGGGTCGAGGACACGCTCGCGAAGATCGACGAGCGGCTCGGCACCGAGGCCGACAGCCGCTTTTACGCCGCGATACTCGCCGCGGTGATCGAGACCGACGGCACCCCCGCGTCCGTGGCCGACGAGGTCGGCGCCCGGGAGGGCACCGTCGCCGACGCGCTCGGCCGCCTCGCCGACGTCGGCGTCCTCGCGCGCGATGCCGACGGCGACGACGAACGCTACCGAGTCCGGTAGCGCACTGACGCGCGGAGCGCTTCGTCCCGCGACGCCCGCCGTCGCGTCCTCCCCACTCTCCCCGCACGTCCGGCCGCTTCCGGAACCTTTTGAACCGCGCCCGGAGGAGGTGGCGTGTGAGTCGAGCTCGGAACCTCGCGCTGTTCCTCGTCCTCGCCGCCGTCTGGGGCTCCGCGTTCATGGCGATCAAGGCCGGGCTGGCGTACTTCCCGCCGGTGTTGTTCGCCGCGTTCCGGTACGACGTCGCCGGTGTCGTCATGCTCGCGTACGCCGCGTACGTCGTCGACGACCCGATCCCTCGCGGACGGGACGAGTGGGCCGTCGTCGCGGTCGGGGCGACGCTGATCATCGCCGCCTACCACGCGTTCCTCTTCGTCGCCGAGACCGACCCCGCCGTGACGAGCGCGACCGCGTCGGTGATCGTCAGCCTCTCGCCCGTGCTGACGACCGTCTTCGCCCGCGTCTTCCTTCCCTCCGAACGGCTGACCGTCGTCGGCGTGATCGGGCTCCTCGTCGGCCTCATCGGCGCGGTCGTGCTGGCCGCGCCCGACCCCGCGAACCTGACCGGCGGCGGCACGGTCGCGAAGTTCCTCGTGTTTCTGGCGTCGGCCTCGTTCGCGCTCGGATCGGTGCTCACCCGCGCGTCCGACGCCGACATCACGATCGAGACGATGGAGGCGTGGTCGATGCTCATCGGCGCGCTGTTGATGCACCTGCTGTCGGCCGGGCTCGGTGAGTCGCTCGCCGACGTCGCGTGGACGACGGAGGGAATCGCGGCGCTGGCGTACCTGTCGATCGCCGCCAGCGGGCTCGGCTTCCTGATCTACTTCGATCTGCTCGAGCGGCTCGGCCCGATCGAGATCAACCTCGTCTCGTACGTCGCCCCGATATTCGCCGCGGTCTCGGGGTGGCTGTTCCTGAGCGAGGGGATCACCCCCAACACCGTCGCCGGCTTCCTGATCATCTGCGTCGGCTTCGCGCTGGTGAAGCGGGCGGCGGTCCGGGACGCGCTCCGCGAGTACGGCGTCGCCGGCTGACGCCGCCTTCACCGTCCTCGGTCCAGCTGAATGTCAACGAATCCCACACGCAGCGATCTTTTTAGGGGATTCCCCGAGACGGGCCGCCATGTTCCCCGAGACGATCGAGACGGAACGCCTCCGCCTGGAGTCCCGACGCCCCGAGAACGTCGACCTCGACGCGTGCTACCGGATCTGCTCGTCGGACCCCGGGATCGACGAGGTGACCGAGTACGTCACGTGGGACCCCCACGAGACGAAACAGGAGACGCTGGAGTTCCTCGAGCGCGGCCGCGAGCGGTGGGAGGACCACGAAGCGGCCGACTACGTCATCCGCCCCCGCGACGGCGAGGAGGGCGTCGGAGAGATCGCCGGCTTCGGCGGCTTCGACGTCGACTGGGAGAAGCGGACCGCCGTCCTCGGCACGTGGCTCCGCAAGCGGTTCTGGGGGCGAGGGTACTCCGGCGAACGCGCCGCGGCGCTCGTCGAGGTCGCGTTCGAGGACCTCGATCTCGACATCGTCGCCGTGAGCCACCGTCCCGACAACGACAACTCTCGGCGCGCGATCCAGAGGTACGTCGACCGCCTCGGCGGCCGCCGCGAGGGGCTGTTGCGAAATCACCTGACCTTCGCCGACGGGAGCGTTCACGACGAGGTGCGCTACACGATCGCACAGGAAGAGTGGCGCGAGGCGACGAACTGACGGACATCGGGCATCTTGTCGCTTGGGACGCGTTTTTTCACCTGCTCGCCGCGAGCCAACAAACACTTACCACGGCCGAGACGACTCGGGGTACATGTCCGTCCCCGACCGAACGAGCAGTACGAACGGAATCGTCGGCGGCGCGGCCGCGGGAGCCGCCGCGTACGTCCTCGGGTACCTGTTCGCGTACGTCACGCAGGCGAGCGCCATCGAGGACCAGCTGGCGGGGTTCAACGCCTTCGCCGACCTCTTCGGCGGCGACCCCATCCCCACGTGGCAGGCGGTCGG
>NZ_JAWOBM010000052.1:0-43353 GCF_046498025.1 Halorubrum sp. | reverse complement strand
CTCGACGACGAGACCGGTGCCGCGCTGACGCCCGCGGACGCCGAGGTGTACGCCCGCCGGCGCGGCATCCCCTACGTCGAGGGCGCCGCCCTCGTTGAGGCATTTAAATAACAAACGACGGTGCTGTCGGCGCGCGCCGCTGAGCGCCCGAAGGGCGCGAGGAGCCCGTGCGAGGGAGTCGCTGGCACCCGAAGCGAAGCGGAGGGTGCCAGCGACGAGGCTGGGGAGGCGTGAGGTGCGGTGCTGTGCGGTCGGGGCGGGACTCAAAGGGGCAGCCGCGAGGACGCCGCAGGCGACGTAAGCACCGCAGGGAGTGAGCGGAGCGAACGACCGAGGAGCGCAGCGAGCGTGCGGCGTCCTCGCGGCTGGGGCTTTGGAGTGGTTCACCGTTGATCCTCGATCAGTCGCTTATAACCGAGCGGCTGGGGCTTTGGAGGTGTTCACCGTCGATCCGGTATCAACCGTTTATAACCGATCGGCCGTGCCGTTGCCGGCGACGTATCCGCAGTCGATCGCGTTCTCCGCATGTCACAGATTTAAGCCCGACGGCCGCAACCTCCGACCATGGGATTCGACGAGATGGACGTCGACACGATCTGGAAGAACGGGGAGTTCCTCGACTGGGAGGACGCGACGACCCACGTTCTGACCCACGCGCTCCACTACGGGAGCGGCGTGTTCGAAGGCGTCCGCTGTTACGACACCGAGCGCGGACCGGCGGTCTTCCGATGGGAGGAGCACCTCGACCGGCTGTTCGACTCCGCGAAGATGTACGACATGGAGATCGAACACTCCCGCGAGGAGCTCACCGACGCCACCCTCGAACTGCTCGATCGACAGGACCTCGACTCCGCGTACATCCGGCCGATCGCGTACTACGGGTACGACTCACTCGGCGTCTCGCCGAAGGACTGCCCGACCGACCTCGTGCTCGCGGCGTGGCCGTGGGGCGCGTACCTCGGCGAGGAGGCGTTAGAGGAGGGCGTCGACGTGATGGTCTCCTCGTGGCGGAAACACGCCTCCTCGCAGGTGCCGACGAACGTGAAGACCACGGGCCTGTACGTCAACTCCATGCTCGCGGGCGAGGAGGCCCGCCGGAACGGCTACGTCGAGGCCATCGTCCTCAACAAGGAGGGGAACGTCGCCGAGGGGCCCGGCGAGAACGTCTTCATGGTGAACGACGGAGAGATCTACACCACCGGCCCGGCGCAGTCCATCCTCGAAGGGATCACCCGCGACACCGTCATCGAACTGGCGGAGGAGCGCGGCTACGAGGTCCACGACGAGGCGGTCATCTCCCGCGGGCAGCTGTACACCGCCGACGAGCTGTTCTTCACCGGCTCCGCGGCCGAGGTCACGCCGATCCGCTCCGTCGACGACACCGAGATCGACGCCGGCACCCGCGGGCCGGTCACCGAGGAGCTGCAGCAGGCCTTCTTCGACCTCGTCGAGCGACGGACCGACGACCACGACGAGTGGTTCACGTACCGCTAGCGAGTCCGTCGAACGCACCGGTCTCGCCGTCGGTCTCTTTATAAACGGGTCGTCCTCGCGTGCCGGTAGTTCCCTCTCGAACGCCGGTCCGTCCCTCTCGCGAACCGGACTAGTCGTTTCCGCCGTCCGTCGAGGGGCGCTCCGTCTCTCCGGGCGTGCCGTCGGTGCGGACGCCGCCGACGCCGCCCGGGCGACCGGTGCTCCCTTCCGGAGGACGCTCCTCCTGGACGGGGACCTGATGAGCGGACTCGGCGAAGCCGGCCGAGAGGACGCGGGTCATCCCCTCCTCGACGCTCTCCCCGGTCTCCTCGACGCGGTCGGGCTCGACCTCGATGACGAAGCCGGTGGTGATGTTCGGCGCGGTCGGCATGAACAGGACGATCTTCCCGTCTCGGGTCTTCTTCCCGGTCCTGAAGGCCGTCATCCGGATGCCCGGCCACGTCTCGATGTACACCGGGCTCTGGAGCTCGTCCGTCCCCGAGACCGCCGTCTCGATCGCGAGCTTGGAGGCGTTGTACACCACGCGCAGCGCGGGGATCCGGTTGATCGCGCCGTCGACGGCGGACTCCGCCAGCCGGCCGAACGTCGTCCGCATGAAGTAGCCGACCGCGAGGACGACGGTCGCGAAGACCGCGAGCGCGATGACCACGCGGGAGACCGGCTCCAACGGGCCGGGGATGATCGCCGGCTGGAGTCCCTCGATCAACGGGATCGAGGCGATGTACTGGTAGATCCACTGGATGACGAGGAGGAGGACTAAGAGAGGTGCCAACACGATGAGCCCGCTGGCGAAGTCGCGTTTCCACGTGGACATCTATTAGGTTGGTATGTGGCGGCGACCCTTAAGAGGGCTTCTACGCGACGAGGGGGTCAGGCGGGGGGTCGTCGAGTCGGGGTCCGGTCCGACCCGCTCGTCGCCGCCGGCGAGCCCGGTCATCGGCCCGCGACCGCTCGCAGGGCGAACGTCAGGTTCTCTTTGCGCTCGCGGACGCGCCGGTAGAAGTACGAGAGCCACTTGTCGCCGAACGGCGCGTACTGGGCCACGTCGACGCCCTGCGCGGCGAGGTCGCGCTGGGCGTCCTCTCGGACGCCCATGAGCATCTGGACCTCGTAGTCGGTGCCGTATTCCTGAGCGAGTCGGTCGGCCAGCGAGATCATGGCGGGGTCGTGACTGCCGACGGCGACCCCCCGGTCGCGGTGCTCGAAGAGGAAGCGGAGGTCATCGCGGTACGCCTCGTCGACGCGCGATTTATTCGCGTACGCGATCGACGACGGCTCGTCGTACGCCCCCTTTACGAGCCGGATCTCCCCCGGGACGTCGACGAGGCGTTCGAGGTCGTCGCGGGTCCGTTTGAGGTTCGACTGAACGCACTGCCCGACGCTCCACGGGTACGCCTCGGCGATCGACTCGAAGGCGTCGAGGGTGGCGTCCGTGGTGTCGGCGCCCTCCATGTCACACCAGACGAACGCGTCGCGCTCGTGAGCGCGAGCGACGATCTCGCGGTAGTTGTCCTCGAACAGGTCGGCGGAGACGTCGAGGCCGATCTGCGAGGGCTTCACCGAGACGGAGGCGTCGAGGTCGCTGTCGGCGATGTCGTCGAGCAGCGACAGGTACGTATCCACGTCGTCGCGGGCGGCCGCCGGGGTGTCGTAGTGTTCGCCGAGCAGGTTGACGATGACGGCGACGCCGTCCGCGTTGCACTCGTACACGTGGTCCAAGACTTCCGGGACGCTCTCGCCGGCGACGAACCGGCGCGCGATCGGCGGGATCATACCGGATCTCGACGCGGCGACGACTTTATTGTTGTCGAATCGAGGGGTTCGCGGTCGGCGCGGATCCGTGGTTTATATACCCTCGACGGGTGTGGTCGGCCTATGATCGGTTCGCTCGTGGCGACCGCGTTCTGGGCCATGGTGCCCGCGTACGTCCCCAACAACGCCGCGGTGCTCGCCGGCGGCGGCCGTCCCATCGACGGCGGCCGCGAGTGGCGCGGGGCCCGCTTGCTCGGCGACGGAAAGACGTGGCGCGGCACGGCGGTCGGCACCCTCGTGGGCGTCGTCCTCGCGCTCGCGCTCAACCGCCTCAACGACCCGGCGAGCGCCGCCCTCGGCGTCGACCTCCCGACGTTCGCGCTCCCCGCGGCGATCGCGTTGGCGTTCGGCGCGATGTGCGGCGACATCGGCGCCTCCTTCCTCAAGCGGCGGTCCGGCCGCGAGCGCGGCGCCGCGTTCCCCGGCCTAGACCAGCTCGACTTCGTCGTCGGGGCGCTCTTAGCCGTCTTCCTCGTCGACCCCGACTGGGCGCTGGCGACGTTCACGCCCGCCGTCCTCGCGGTCGTCCTCGTGATGACCCCCGTCCTCCACGTGGTCACGAACGTCGGCGCCTATCTCCTCGGGCTGAAGAACGAGCCCTGGTGACCGGTGGATATCCGGGGTAGCTGGCGAACGTCCCTCGCCGGTCGAGCCCCGATCCGACCTGTCGAAACCTCCGGCCGGCTTTCCTCACGTGGATTGATCACAATCAACACATATCGGTCCCGGAGGGAAGAATGCGCACGCGTACGGCGGCGTAACTGATCGATCGTGGGGTGATATGTCGGTTCGACGGGAATCGTGAGAAGATATTTATACCCGCGTGGCATTGTCTCACATGCATGTCTAGTAGTGCACCCAGCTCGGACGACGACGTGTTCGACGAGTTCCTGTCCGATCGCGGCCACGAGACCGAAATCGTACGCTGGGAGCGATCATATAACAAGCTTCAGTGTCCGGAGTGTGGTGCACTCCACCCCGAAGGATCGGTGCGGTGTGACGTCTGCGACTGGCGCCCGACCTGACGCCGACGCACGGGCGATTAGCGGTTTTCTTTCGGTTATACTCGGCGGCAGTATTATGTGTGATCAATCGATAGTGACGACTATGCCGACCTGCCAGAACTGCGGTTCGTTCGTCACGACCGATTACGTTCGGGTGTTCACCCCGAACGAGGTCGACCGTCCCCGCGTCTGCCCCGCCTGCGAGGACCTCGTCCGTGACGGTGCCGACGTTCGAGAAGCGCGCGCGACGCGGAGCAACTGATCGACCGGGCTCACGGACCGACTCGAGCGTTCCCTCCGGAACGGCCCGAGCCACGGCGTTTAAGGAGAACCGGGCTCAGGGATACACAATGACCAAGCCTACGGTAACGCGACTGTTCGGCGGTCCGGGCAGCGGGAAGACCACGGCGCTCCTCGATCGCGTCGAAGGGATCCTCGAGGAAGACGACGCCGACGTCCGCGACGTCCTCGTCGTCTCGTACACGCGCGCGGCCGCCGCCGAGATCCGCGAGCGCCTCGCGGAGCGTCTCGACATCTCCCCGCGCAGCCTCCAGGGGAACGTCAGCACCATGCACGCGAAGGCGTACGAGCTCCTGGACCTCTCCCGTGGCGACGTCGTCGGGGAGGACGACAAGGAGGCGTTCTGCGAGGAGTACGGCATCGAGTTCGAGGACCAACACGGCGGCGCCGGCCGCCGGACCGCACGGTCGACGACGATCGGGAACAAGATCATCGCCACCTCCCAGTGGCTCCAGCGCACCGAGCGCGACGTGGCCGACTGGTACGACGTCCCGTTCCAGTGGAACGTCGAGGAGGTCCGGCTGCCGCCCGAGGAGGACCCGAACGCCCAGCAGGGGAACAAGTACACTCCGACGTGGCCCTCCGACGACGACCGCATAGACATCCCCGAGACGATCCGCGCGTGGCGGGCCTACAAGGGCGAAAACGGCCTCGTCGGCTTCGCGGACATGCTGGAGCGGGTCGAGCAGCGCTCGCTCGTGCCCAGCGTCGACTACCTGATCATCGACGAGTTTCAGGACATCACGACGCTGCAGTACAACGTCTTCCAGGAGTGGCGCCCGCACATGGAGAGGGTGCTCATCGCCGGCGACGACGACCAGGTCGTCTACGCGTGGCAGGGCGCCGACCCCGACCTCCTCCTCGACACCGAGGTCGACGAGGACGTCGTCCTCCCGAACTCCTACCGGCTTCCCTCGCAGATCCTGAACGTCGTCAACGCGGAGATCCGCCACATCGATAAGCGACAGGAGAAGGACCTCCACCCGCGCAAGGAGGGCGGCACCGTCGAGGCGATCCAGTCGCCGTCGATGCTCGAACTCGTCCGGAACGTCCGGTACACGGTCGAGGACGACGAGGGCGACGTGATGTGTCTGTTCCGCGCCCGGTACCAGATGTTCGACTTCATCGACGAGTTCATCGACCACGGTATCCCCTTCACGATGCTCACCGACGGTCGGATGTGGACCGACCGCGTCCAGGACTACGTCAGCGCTATCGAGAAGACGGAGGCGGGCGACCCGGTGAACGGCCTAGAGGCCCGGCGGCTCGCCGACATGCTCCAGGACTCCGCGTTCGGGACCCACGACCGCGACGAGTTCTACGACTTCCTCGACGACCGAGAGGAGGCCGCCGACGCCGACGACATCTCCCTGATAGAGGTCACGACCGACGAACTCGACGCCCACATCCCGTTCATGCCGGACACCGCGAGCGCCGACGACATGGTCCGGAAGGTGACGAGCTTCCAGCGGAAGTCGATGGGCGCGTACTTCGACGGCGACTACGAGGGCATGGATCCGACCCGCGTCCGCGTCGGCACCATCCACTCCGCGAAGGGCCGCGAGGCCGACCACGTGTTCGTCGCGACCGACCTCACGGAGAAGGTCGTCGAGCAGATGGCGGCCTCCATCGAGGACCCGACCGACGTCGACGGCGTCGAGGAGTTCACGAAGGCGACGAGTCCGGTCCCCATCCTCACCGACAACGAGCGTCGGGTCTTCTACGTCGGGATGTCCCGCGCCCGCGAGCGGCTCGTCATCATGGAGAGCCTGATAAGCGGGGCCCCGACGCTCCCGATAAGCGTGCTCCTGTTCAACGAGCTCCGAGACGAGCCCCCCGAAGAGCTGATCGAGGAGGTCCAGGCCGAGTTGGCGGTCCCCGAACCGGAGCCGTGAGCGGCGGGAGCGACGCCTCCCTCCGCCCGCTCCGAACCGATCTCACGCCGATCGTGGAGGCGATCGAGACCGCGGAAGCCGACGCGTTCGTCGCCGTCGGCGATCGGTTCGACGACGACCTACGATACCTCACCCGCTTTTCCGGACCGGACCGGGCGTACGCGCTCGTGGTGGTCCCGAACGGGCCTACCGCCGGCCGTGACGGCAAGAGCGACGCCGCCGGTCGCGCGGTCTGCTGTGCCCCGGCGCTGTTCGCCGAGCAGGCGGAGCGGGAGTTCGTCGCGAGCGCGCGCGATCGGGGTGGTGACCGCGACGGGGATAGCGACCGCGACGGCGGCGACGCCGACTTCCACGACGGCGTCGCCCGCGAGGTGCGGACCGAGGGCGTCGGCGACCACGCGGGGGAGCGCGCGGCCGTCGCGGTCGACGAGCTACTCGAGGAGGGCGACTCAAGCGCCGAGGGCGACGGCCGCCCGACTCTCCTCGTCCCGCCGTCGATCCCTCACGACGCCGCCGTCTACCTCGAACGCGCCGGCAACGAACTCGCGTCGACGGACGCGGTGACGACGGCGCGGGCGCGGAAGACCGACGCCGAACTCGACCGCCTCCGCCGGGCGCAGCGCGCGACGGCCGCGGGGATGGCGCACGCCGAGACCGTGCTGGCGGAGAGCGAGGTCGGCGCGGACGACGACGGGAGGCCGACCGTCAGCTGGGAGGGCGCCCCCCTAACGACCGAGCGGCTCCGCCGAGCGGTGAACGCGGTCCTCGCCGACCGCGGTGTCCGCGACGCGGGAAACACCGTGATCGGGGCCGGACCGTCGGCCGCGGACCTCCACTACGTCGGCGACGGCCCGATTCGACCGGGCGAGACGGTCCTCCTGGATATCTCGCCGCGCGGCCCGGACGGCTACTACGGGGACATGACCCGGACGTTCGTCGTCGACGGCGACGGCGGCTGGGAACGGCGCGCGTACGTCGCCGTCGAGGCCGCCCGCGAGGCCGCGCTCGCTGAGATCGAACCCGGCGTTCCGGCCAAGACCGTCCACGGCGAGGCGGCCGCCGAGCTGGCCGCGTACGGCTTCGACCCGAACGCCGGCGAGGGGGAGACGGGGTTCACGCACGGCACGGGTCACGGCGTGGGCGTGAGCCTCCACGAGTCGCCGTCGCTGTCGGGCGCGGGGGAACTGCGACCGGGCCACGTGATAACGATCGAGCCCGGCGTCTACGATCCGGACGTGGGCGGCGTCCGACTTGAGGACCTCGTGGTCGTCACCGACGACGGGTGCGAGATAGTAGCGGCGTACCCGTTCGGCACCGTTCCGCAAGCGCGCGAGTGAGCGTGTCGGCCGACGCTTACCGCTCCGTGGACTCCCCCTCGGCCTCCGCGATCGGCTCCTCCTCGCCGCGGAGCTGTCGCGGGAGCAGTCCGGAGATCAGCCCGCGGAGGATCCGACCCGGGTCGAGGAAGTACTGCGGGAGCACGACCATCGCGACGGCGACGACGAGCAGTCCGGCACCGAGCGCGACCTCGCCGGCGATCAGCCGAACCACGGCGTAGTTCGCGAGCGGCAGCGCGAATACGAGCGACGCCGCCAGTCCGATCATGTCCATCAGCCCGAGGTTCATCGAACTCGGATTGGCTCCCGACCTTCAAAAGGGACGCGGCGGCGACGTGGCGGAGGCACGCCGAGAACGAGACGGGTCGAACGCCGCCCGAACACCGAACGGATATGTGTCGTGCGCGCTCAGATCGGGTATGTTCACCGGCATCGTCGAGGGCACCGGCACGGTCCGTGAGCGGACCGAGACCGCGGACGGACTCCGGCTCCGGATCGGCGTCGAGGGGTTCGAGGACCTCCACCACGGCCAGTCGATAAGCGTCAGCGGCGTCTGTCTGACCGTCGAGAAGTACGACGCCGACGCCGGCGACTGGTTCGAGGTGTTCCTCGCGAGCGAGACGGTGGCGAAGACGTACCTCGGCGGCGTCGAGGCGGGCGATCCGGTCAACGTCGAGCGCGCGATGCCGGCCGACGGCCGGTTCGACGGCCACGTCGTGCAGGGGCACGTCGACACCGTGGCCGAGGTGACGGGGATCGAGCGCGTCGGCGAGGACTGGCGCTTCACGTTCGCGATTCCCGAGGGACACGCCGACTACCTCGTCGACAAGGGGTCGGTAACGCTCGACGGCATCTCGCTGACGGTCGCCGAGAAGCGCGAGGAGGAGTTCGACGTGGCGATCATCCCGACGACCTACGACCTCACGACGCTCTCGGAGAAGTCGGTCGGCGACCCGGTCCACCTGGAGGTGGACGTGATCGCGAAGTACGTCGAGAACATGGTCGACGGGTACTGACGCAGAATCGGGGGAATCCGCGCCGAGCGGCGCAACGGTCGCCTTGGGACACGCGTCCGAAGTGCGGCGTGAGAAGGCGCACGTTCGTGCGGCCACTCACGGGGGGCTACACGGGCGGTGTGTCCGGTGGTTTAATATTCAGACACATCGACGTCTCGAGTGATGATACTCCGTTGCTCGTTCTGAACGGGGCAACAGCCTACCGACAGCCGTGAGGTCGGTGAGCTACGCTGAGTCATTCTCTTCGTTTTCGACGGCGCGTTAGCCTGTGTAGTTCCGTCTTCGAAGGGATCCTGCGCCCCGTTCACGGTCGGCGTGACGATTGCTGACCGCTTCACAGGCTGTCGACAACACGATGACAGAAGGCTACGGGCGAGAGAGCGAATCGACCGTCGAACAGGTGCGGAAACGTGGCAGAGTTCGGGTCAGGGGACCCGTCAGCGCACAGTACCGGTTACTCGATCAACCGACCGGCCAGCTCGTGAGGTGTGAGCGTGGCTCGACCGTAGGGGGCGAGCGATGACCGGTGGCGCGTTCGAATCGTTGGATCCGGTCGTCAAGCGAGTGATAGCGAAGTACGGGGTGTTCCGAGCGTTCAGCAGTGCCGGGTTCGCGACGCCGTTTTTTGTCGTGTTCATGCTCGGAAACGGCGTGACGTACACCGACATCGCGCTCGGGACCGCACTGATGGCGGCCGTAGTCGTGTCGCTTGAGGTTCCGTCCGGGTACTTCGCGGACGCGTTCGGTCGTCGCAGAACGATGTTCCTCAGTCAGATGTTCTTGGGACTCGGAACTGTCGGATACGTCGTCTCAGACGGAACGCTCGACGTGTCCCTGACGTACCTCGCCTTCGGAGTGGGTGCGGCCCTGAAATCCGGCGCGGGGACGGCTTGGTTCTACGACAAGCTCAAAGAGTACGACGAACAGGAGAAGTTCGCGGCGGTCAGCGGAACGCTCGGTTCCTACGTCAAATACGTCTCAGTGGCGACGATGCTGGGAGGGGGAGTCCTCTACGTCGTCGAACCGGTGGCCGCCATCGCGGTCGGAGCGGCGACAAATCTGCTCGCCGCACCGATCGTGTTGTCCCTCCCGACGAGTCGGAACGCGGAGGGCGACGAGGGGATCGGTCCGCGTGACGCCGCCCGTCTCACGGGGGACTATCTGCGCACCCCAGCCGTCCGGACACTCCTCGTGATCGCCGTGTTGGCCTCGGGTGCGCTGTACACGGGGAGTAAGTACATTCAACCGGCGACGTTCGGAGCGATTCCGGAGGGCGGGTATTCGGTAGCTGGCGTCGCCGTGCCCGCCGCGCTCCTCGTCGCCGCGACGTACGGCGCGTTCGAACTCGGGTCCGGTCTGGCGCTTCGATACGCCGAGACCGTCCGGTCGCGTCTGGGACTTGGCGGCGCGGTCGCGCTCGCCTTCGGCGGGAGTGCGGCGTGTATGATCGTCCCGCTGGTTTCCCCCGCGTTGACGATCCCGGCGGTCGTCGGAATGATGTCCATCCAGAGCCTCGCATCGCCCGGTGTCACGCAGTATCTCAACGAGTACGCCGACTCGGCCGCGCGGGCGACGATCAACTCGGCGAAGTCATTCCTCAACTCGCTACTTCGGATACCGATCATGCTCGGGAGCGGTGTCGTGGCCGACGCGCTGTCTCCGACGGTCGCCTTGGCCGGAGTCGGAGCAGCGTTTCTCCTGCTGGCCGGATGTGTCGTTTTGGGTGACCGTCCAGTCGTAGCGAACTCGTCGTCAGCCGTCGAGACGACGTCGTCTCCGGGCGGCTGATCGCACGACTAAGGGCGGGTACGACCGGCGCGCTGACGACCCGCTCTCGCCGACCGTCAAGTGTGCGTTCGAGCAGCGGCTCGTCGATGCCGCTCAACGTCGATAACGTAAGATTCGGATGATTCAGACGGGGAATTTCAGTATTCAGGACGAAACGTGTGAAACTGCCGGTTGATAGGAGTGCTTATAAGACGGTTGTTTCGGAGGGAGGGATTTTGAAATGGGTGTCACTACTGATACGCTGATCGGGACGGCCGAAGCCCCAGCCGGGAGGCTGCCCCTTCGAATCCCACCCACAGCACCGCACCTCACGCCTCCCCAGCCTCGTCGGTCGCCGTCGCTTCGCTCCGGCGACCGACTCCCTCGCGCGTGCTCCTCGCGGCCGCCTCCGGCGGCGCGCTCGGAGGCACGCGCCACCGCATAGATCCAGCAGATCGAGCGCTACATCACCTGTATTGAGCATCCGCGAGCGAAGCGAGCGGTTCACCGCCGGCTCGGCGTTCGCCTCGCCGGCGGCTTTTTCCCTCCAGGTTTTTCGAGGAGCGGTTCCGGAGCGAACGGAGTGAGCGAGGAACCCGACGAGAAACGGTGGTCAGGCGTCTTTCGCGCCCTTTACGGTCTCGCGAACCGCGTCGACCCCTTCGTCGTGGAGCAGGTCGCCGACGACGATCACGTCGCTGTGGGCGGCCATCTCGTTCGCGGACTCGTAGTCTGAGATTCCGCCGCCGTAGAAGAGGGTGGCGTCGTCGAGCGCGTCGTGGGCGGCCGCGACCTTCTCCGTGTCGCCGAAGGCCCCCGAGTACTCGATGTAGATTATCTCCTGGCCGAACATGCGCTCCGCGACTTTCGCGTACGCCTCCACGTCGTCCGCCGCGAGGTCGCAGTTCGCGTTCGTCAGCTTCGCGACCGCAGCCTCGGGGTTGAGGACGATGTACGCTTCCGTGTGCGTTCGTTCCCAGTCGAGGTCGTCGATGCGGACCCATTCCTTGTGCGCGCCGGTGATCCAGAACGGGCCGCCGGCGTTGAACACGGTCGGGATCAGGTAGCCGTCGAGCGCGGGCGAGTCGATGACGACGCCCGGATTCGACGGTTCCTGGTACAGCGGGACGTCGTACTCGGCCGCGGCGTCGACGACGCGCGTCATCTTCTCCGCGGTGATGTCGAGGGTCCCGCCGATCTCGATCGCGTCGGTACCGGTGCGGCAGACGTCCTCGAAGGTCTCGCCGTCTCGCAGCTCCTTGTCGGGATCGACCTTCAGCACGTGGTCCCAGTCGTCCCACGGGTTGCTCATCGGAAACGACTCCACCGGGCGGCACCAAAAAGGTGCGGAACCTGCGCCGTTCTCACAGCGGGTGGTCGAACTCGTGGTCACCGCCGCCGACGCGGCCGTTCACGCGCGACCGACGAGGGCCGTCTCGAGCGGGCGCGGGTCGGAGCGCGCCGCCGATCGGGTCGCCCGCGAGCGCTCCGGCACAGCGTCGAGCCCGTGCTCGGCTACCGACCCGAGGAGCTAGCGGGCACCGCAACGGTCGGAACACGCCCGCCCCGAGACTTAAGTACGAAATCGCGGCCAGTCGGGGGTATGTCGAACGCCACCAACGAGAGCGACCGGCGGTCAGACCGCGGAGCGCGCCTGTCCGCCGCCGACGCCGGAGGATCGGACGGGATCAACGACGCCGACCGACTCGACGAGCGCCTCCGCGCGGTCGAACGCGCCCTGACCGGGTCCGACGCGACCGTCGCGGAGATCGGTGACGACGCGGCGGCCGCGGCTGAGCGCGAGGCGCTGGAGTCGCGGGTGTCCGATCTCGAATCCCGCGTCGAAGAGCTGGAGGCCGCGACGCAGGCGATCAGGGGATACGTCGGGTCGATACGG
The DNA here is from genome assembly GCF_046498025.1 of Halorubrum sp. Taxonomy (NCBI): domain Archaea; kingdom Methanobacteriati; phylum Methanobacteriota; class Halobacteria; order Halobacteriales; family Haloferacaceae; genus Halorubrum; species Halorubrum sp. Next base: position 30,831 of record NZ_JAWOBM010000052.1, on the reverse strand, counting down.
GCCGTCAACCGCGAGGTCGAGCGGCGGGCCGACCTCGCGCTGGCGAGGGCGAGTTGCGACGGGGACGGCGCCCCCCACACCGAGGTCGAAAGTGAGACAGCCTCCGACGGCGCGGGCGGTGGCGTCCCCGCCGACGCGGTGCCGAGTGAGCATGCCCTCGACGCTGCTCTCCCGGCGGCCGACGCCGGTCGAACCGCCGCGTCGGCGACGACCGACGCGGGCGGGGCGAGCGAGAGCGGCGCCGCGGACGGTTCGTGGCGAGACGAGGCGCTGAACCGGCTCCGTGAGTCCCTGTAAGTCGGACCGCGCGGTCGAACCGAAACGTGCGATCGAACCGGATCGCCCGACCGAACCGAAACGCCCGTTTCGGACCGAGGCGGACGGAACGTGATCCGCGTCGTCCTCACGGTTCTCGTCGCCGTCGCCCTCCTCGCGGCCGCGACACCGGCCCTGGAAGACGCCCGAGCGACCACGACCGCCGAGCGGCTCGATACGGAGGCAGACCGCCTCGAACGAGCCGTCGGAAGTCTCGTTTCGGACTCCGTGAGCGTCGCCGATCCGGCGGTCGCCGCGCGAACGACCGTGACCGTCCGCGTGCCGAGCGGGTTCGGCGCGGCGTCGGTCGACCGTGTCGCGCTCGTGGAGACCGACGGGATCAGCGCGGCGGACGCCACGGCAGCGGAGACGGCACCGGCGGACGTCGACGAGGCGACCGTCGCGCTGCGGTACCGGATCGACGGCGGGCCCGAACGGGTCGTGCCGATTGCGCCTGGGAGCGTGGACGCGGCCCTCACGCTCGACGGGGAGACACTCGCGCTCCGCCCGGGCGGAGAGAGCCGACTGGCACTCCGGTTCGTCGACGACGGCGGGCCCACCGTTCGGATCGCCAGAGTCGGATGAGCGCTTATATACGATGACGGAAGCAGGCCCGCCGTGAACCTCGATTTCCCCTCGCTGCCGCGGATCGACGGCGGCGAGACCGCGCTGCGATCGCTGCCGTGGACCGACGCCGACCGCGATTGCCGATGCGACCCGTCGTTCCGTGAGCCGGTCGGGACGGGCGTCGGCGACCGAGTCGTGCTCGCGGTCGACGCCGAGGACTGCCCCGGCCGCGGCGACCTCGCCGAGAGCCCCGACTGTCTGGCGACCGTCGTCGAGGCGCTCTCCGAGCGCGACGCCGACGTGATCAGGACTCACCACCGGGGGCGCGAGCGGGCCTACGCCGGGCGGGCCGCCGCGTGTCTGGTCGCGGCGGGTCGATTCCGCGATCGAGTCGGATTCCACGAAACACGGCTGGCCGACCGCGTACTTCGGGATCCGGTCGGCGCCGCCCGGGAGGCGGCCGGACGCGGGGGTCCGCCGGCCCGGATCGTCGCGGAGACGGGGCTGGCGGCCGTCGTCGACGGGGCCGACGAGATCGGAGACGTGCTCCGGGCGCACGTAGGCCCGCGAATCGCGGCCGCGCGGATCGCGACCGCGCCACCGCCGGAGGCGGCCCTCCTCGACCGCTGGGAGCTCGACACCGGAGCGATCGTCCGGCTGTACGAGGGGTCGGGACCGCTCCGAACGTACCACCTCACGCCGCCGGTTCGGGAGCTCGACGACGGGGCGATCGAGCGGCTCGAGGCCGCCAAGCGACGGCTGCTCGACCGGTCGACGGGCGACGATAGGGCACCCGGCCGCGCGGTTCGGGCGGTGGCCGAGGAGGGCGATCCGCTGTCGACGCTCACCGAGGTGCTCCGCCGTCACACGCGCGGCTACGGCGCGTTCGAGCACGTGTTCGCCGACGCCCGGGTCAGCGATGCGACGCTGTCGGCGCCGGTCACGAAGAATCCGCTTCGCGTCGTCGTCGACGGCGAGCGCTGTCGGACGAACGTCAGGTTGCCGCCCGAGGGAGCCGCCACGCTGGCCTCCCGTCTCCGGCGGACCAGCGGACGGGGGTTCTCCCGGGCGAGCCCCACGCTCGACGCGACCCTGGAAGCGGTTGCCGGTCGCGTTCGCGTTGCCGCGACGACGGACCCCGCGAGCGACGGGCTCTCGTTCGCGTTCCGCCGGGGCGACCCGGACGCGTGGACCCTCGCGCGGCTCGCTGACGCGGGGACGATCACTCCGACGGCGGCCGGGCTCCTCTCCGTCGCCGTGGAGCGCGGCGTGACGGGTCTCGTGGCCGGCGGACGCGGCGCGGGGAAGACGACCGCGCTCGGTGCCCTCTTGTGGGAACTCCCCGCGGAGACGCGGTCGATACTGATAGAGGACATCCCCGAACTCCCCGTTAGCGCCATGACGGCCGCCGGCCGAGACGCACAGCGGCTCCGCGTCGGTGACGGGGCAGAGCCGTCGCCGAGCGACGCAGTCCGGACGGCGCTCCGCCTCGGCGGCGGCGCACTCGTCGTTGGGGAGGTACGGGGCGAGGAGGCGCGGGCCCTCTACGAAGCCATGCGCGTCGGCGCGGCGGGCGAGACGGTACTCGGGACGATCCACGGCGAGGACCCGGCCGCCGTCCGAGAGCGAGTTATCTCCGATCTGGGCGTCTCGTCGTCGTCGTTCGCCGCGACCGACCTGATCGTCTCGCTCGACAATCACCGCGTCGACGGGATCGTCGAGGTGCTCGACCGCGACGACGGGACCGCGTTCGCCACCCTGTTCGAGCGCACGACGGAGGGACTGACGCCGACCGGACGAATCGATCGCGGCGAAAGTCGACTCGTCGAACGAATCGGGGGGACCAACGAGTCGTACGCGGCGGCCAGGGCCGTCGTCGAGGAACGCGGCGAGCGGATCCGCGAGGCGCTCGCCGCCGGTCGGACGGATCCGGAGCGATACGCGGATTTCGTCGGGAGGGGCGGTGAGTCCGAATGACGGAGTCCCGCGAGCACACGGGAGACGCCTCGCCGCACCGGCGATCGACCGATGACGCGCGCGGCTCGTCGGAGCTGCGACGCGCGATCGCGTTCCTCGGCTGGGAGATCTCGGCCGACCGGATCGTCGAACTCGGCTACCGGATCGGGGTCGGCGTCGGCCTCGTCTGTGTCGTCGCGTTCACGATCGGCGTCGGCCCTCTTCGGGGATTGCTCGCCGGACTCGCCGGCGGATTGGCGGCGACTCACCTGGTTCATCGGACACCGGTGCAGATCGCCGAACTCCGGCGGACGCGAGCGCTCGGAGCCGCGCCCGGACTCGTCGGCCGTCTCGTGTTGCGAATGCGGCTGGATCCGTCGGCGGAGCGCGCCGTCAGGTTCGCCGCCCGCACCGGGGACGGACCGCTCGTCGAGGGGTTGGCGCGACGCGAGCGCGGGAGCGCGGCCGGGCCGACGAGCGGGCTCCGCGCGTTCGCCCGCGAGTGGCGGCCGTGGTTCCCCGCAATCGACCGCGCGGCCGCGCTGGTCCGGACGGCGGCGTCGGCCCCGGCGGAGCGGCGGGGACGCTGTCTGGACCGCGCGCTCGACGCGACCATCGCCGGGACGACCGACCGGCTCGCGGCGTTCGTCGGCGAGATTCGAGCACCGGTTTCGGCGCTGTACGCGTTCGGGGTGCTCCTCCCGCTGGCGCTGATCGCCCTGCTGCCGGCGGCTGCCGCCTCCGGCGTTCCGATCGGTTCCGGCGTCGTCGCCGTCGGGTACCTCGTCGTGCTTCCCGCCGGGCTGCTCGCCGCGTCGACCCGGCTGCTCTCGCGCAGACCGGTCGCGTTCCCGCCGCCGTCGATCGACGGCACCCACCCGGACGTGCCGGAGCGAGCGTGGCAGGCCGCCGCGGCCGGTACGGTCGCGGGAACGGTCGCGGCCGCGGTCGCCGCGCGGTTGGTCGCCGGATGGACCGCGCCCGTGGCCGGTGTCGGGGTCGGGAGCGGAGCGGCGCTCCTCGTGGGTGTACGACATCGACGGGCGGCGCTCGCGGAGATCCGCGCCGTCGAACGGGGACTGCCCGACGCGATGACCGTCATCGGCGGCGACGTGGCCGAGGGCGTCGCCGTCGAGACGGCGGTCGCGAACGCGGGCGAGCGTCTCGACGGCGCAACCGGCGACCTGTTCGAGCGCGCCGGCCGTCGGAGCGAAACCCTGCGCGTTGGCGTGCGAGAGGCGTTCCTGGGTCGAGGCGGCCCGGCCGTTCCGGTCCCGTCACCGCGGGTTCGCGGAGCGGTCGCCTTGCTCGCCGTCGCCGCGAGAGAGGGTCGGCCCGCGGGCGACGTACTCCTCGAACTCGCTGACCAGCTGGAGGAACTGCGGGCGCTCGAAACCGACGCGCGTCGCCAGTTGGCGACCGTGACGGGCACGCTGACGAACACCGCCGCGGTCTTCGCGCCGCTCGTCGGCGGCGCGACGGTCGCGCTCGCGACGGGGATCGATACCGTCGACGCCGGCGGATTGAGCGCCGGCACGGACGCGATCGGACTCGGCGGAGCGAACGGCGTCTCAGGCGGAGCGGGCGGCGTCGAGGCGACCGCGTCCCACGAGAGCGGGCCCGGTGGCACGGGAACGATCGCCGTCCTGGTACTCGGGCGGATCGTCGGCGCGTACGTGTTGATCCTCGCGGCGCTGCTCACGGCGCTGGCGACCGGGCTAGAGCGCGGCTTCGACCGGACGCTCGTGCTCTACCGAGTGGGGATCGCGTTGCCCACGGCGACGACGACCTACCTCCTCGCGTTCGCCGGCGCGGGAGCGCTCCTGTAGCGCTCGGCCGGCGTCCGCGGGCGATTGCTTAAGTACTAAGCCGCGGCCAGCCGCCCCGTGTTCGAGACTCACCTCGATGCGACGTACGCCTGGCTCGGTCTCGCCGTGGTGAGCGTCGCGACGGCCGGCGTCGCCGCGACGCTTCCCGCGTCGCCGCCGCCGGACGCGACCGGCGTCGCCCACACGATCGAAACGGTCGCCGACGGGGAGTATCCCGCGACGGCGGAACACGGGCTCGCTGCGGATCGGATCCGTCTCACGCCCCGATCGGTCTCCCTCGAGGGGGACGGTGGAAGCGCCCGAACGCCGCTGCGTGTCCGACGTATAACCCCGGTTCCACCGGGTGGCGGTGCCGAGAGCGACGACTACAGCCTCCGGCGAGTGCTCGACGGCGTCCCCCCGGACGCCGCGTTCGACGACCCCGAGGCGCTGGCGACGGCGGCGAGGCGTGCGCGGACCGCTGACCACGAGTGGCGGTCTGCGCCGGAGCGGCTGACCGTCAGACGGGTTCACTACGGAGAGGTACATGTCACGCTCGTCGGGTAACCCGTTCGACGCCGAGAGCCCGACCGCGGACCGCGCCGCGGTCGAACCGCTCGCCGCGCTCGTCGCGGTGCTGGCCGTCGGTGCGGCGTTGGGACTGTACGCCGTCGCACTCGACGACGCGACGATCGATCGGCAACGGCCGAGCGCCGAGACGTCCCTCGATCGGGTCGAGCGGACGGTGACTGTGGGGGGTGTCGTGGAACCGAGTCGGCTCCGTGACGTCAGAGAATTTCGGCACCCGACGACGGTGACGGTGGTGACCGACGAGAGGAGCTGGCGAACCGAGTCGGGTGACGACGCACCAGCGGCGACGGTAGCAGGTGCCGGCGATTCGAGCGCCGTCGCCGAGCGACCGGTGACCGTGCGAGTCGGGCCTGGGCGAAACGTTCGCGGGACGGTTCGCGTGGTGGTCCGCCGATGACGAGTACCGTGCTCGACGTGACGGTCCTGCTCCTGTGCGTGTCGGCGAGCGTCGTCGCGCTCGGGGACGCCGGAAACGGGGCCGGAGTTCAGGGTCCGACCGCCGACGAGGTGGCCGACCGACTGGTGACCGAGACGGTGACCGTGCGATACCCGGCGCCCGAGGGGGCGAACGGCACCCGCGGAGTCCACGCAACGCGGGCGGAACTGCTCGCGTTGCTCGTCGCGGACGGTGGGGTGACGGATTCCGGAGCCGACACCGACGGAAGTTACAACGGCGAAGACGAGAGTTCGTTCGAGTCGCGAGCGAGGAACGCGGTCGCCGCCGGGATCGACGACCGGACGCGGATCGACGTGACGATTCCGACGAACGCGAACCGCGAAGAGACGTCGACAGAGCCGACGAGTCACCGACCCGCCGCGAATCAGCGCGGCGGCCGACAAACGGTCGGTCGGATAGCCACGTCCGGAGACCCGAATGCGCCTCGGTCATCGCCGAACAACGGCCTTCACGTCGATCTCGACGCATCCCAGAACGAAACGGGCCGGTCGACGGCGCCGAGAGACGGAAGAACGATAGCTGTGGGACCCGAGCCGCCGCGAAACGCCGACGTCGCGACGGCGGTCGTCACGCACCCCGAACCGAGCGAGTCCGCGGCGGACGGCCCCGTCAGAATCGTCGTGCGGAGGTGGTGAGCGTGCCGAGAGACGACCGACGAGAGTCCCGTGACGACCGCGGGAGACGAGGCGGGCGGAGCGGACGTCGATTCGTGGTCGACGAACGGGCGCGCGTTCCCTTCGCGCTGATCGGTGTGCTGCTCCTCGTGACGAGCACGACGTACGCCGCCGGACTCGCGGATCAAGGGCTCGTCGGCGAGGACCGGAGCGTCGAGCGGGCCGTCGAACGCGTCGACGCGGACACGACCGCAGCGCTGCGAACAGCGGCGCGCGAGGCCGCGCACGACGCCGCCGCCGAGCCGGTGACGCGGGCGCCCGAGGCCGATACCGGAACCGGTGCGGTGCGCGAGGGGACGGCCTTCACGGACGCGTTCCGGATCCGGCTCGCGGTCGCCGGCGCGGACGCGCTCTCCGCGGTCGCCGCCGACGTCGGATCGGTGACTGCGACGACGACGCTGCCGCCGGTCGACGATCGGGAGGACCTCTCGGCGGCTCGCGACCGCGTCCGCGTCGAACCGGGGGCGAACGGAACGGCGACGCGCGTGACCTTCGAGGGAGTCACGACGACCGCGACCCGGAACGGGCGGACGGTCGTGAACCGAACGGAGGACAGGACCGTCGTCGTGGCCGTGCCGACGCTCGCCGCTCACGAGCGGACGGAGCGGTTCGAGGACCGACTCGGGCGCGACCCGGTAGCGGGACCGGGGCTCGGTCGACAGCTCACCGCCAGCCTCTACCCGACGACGTGGGCCCGAGGATACGCGCAGTACGCCGGGGCGCCCGTCGAGAACGTCCTCGCGAACCGCCACGTGGAGCTGTCGACGAACGCGGGGATCCTCCGGACCCAACGGGACGTCTTCGGGACGAGCGATCCGGCCGCCCGCGGCGGAGTGGCGAGGGCGACAGCGCGGACTGGGGTGACCGACCTCCTCTCGCCGACCGGCGTCCACGAGGCCTCGTGGACCGACGCCGTGTTGGACGCGCCGACGCCGACCGGGTCCGATGAGTCCGCGACGCCGCCGGACGCCCAGACGGAGAGGGTCGGAGAGCGGAGCGAGGATACCGCGTTCGAGCCGGACAGTGATCGGACCGACGAGGAGACGTCGGTCCCGATCGGACACGCGGCCGACGTCGGAGCGGTCCGCGTCCACGACGACCTCGACGATGTTGTCGAGGGCGCGTACCGGGTCGAGGCCGACGTGGAGACCGAGACGGCACAGGTCGCGGACGGCGGACGCCTTGCGCCGCCGGTCCCGGACACCGCGGCAGCCGGAGAGTGGGAGCGCGTCGACGTGTCGCGTTCAGAGCGGCTGACGGATGTCTCCGGGAGCGACGTCCCCCGAGGAGTCCCAGCGGGGACCGTCGCCCCCGAAGAGCCGGTCTCCTTCGGAGAGGCGGATCGCGTGGTAACGGTCGAGCGCGACGCGACGGCGACGTGGAAGCGAGAGGTCGTAGAACGGGCGCCCAACGGGAGCGTCGTCGACCGCACGGTCCACCGGACGACGACGTCCGACGAGGCGACCGACCGCTATCGGGTCCGCGTCTCGGTGACTGGGCGGCACGCGCCGACCGACGGCGCGCCCGACCGGCCCGCCGCGACGTTCGGGGGCGGGAGCGCAGACGACGTCACAGACCTGCGCGGGACGCCGACGGCCGCGCGCTCGACGCTCGGCGTCGACACGACGGCCGGCGTGGACCGGCTGGCACGCGACGCGGTCCGGAGCGGCGACGTCGACGACGCGACGGTCGTTCGCGGGTCGCCCTCGGACGCCGAGCGAGACCGCATGGCGGCGGACGTCGCCGCGCTCGCCGCGACGGTTCGGGAGTTCGAGACCGAGGCGTCGATGGAGGCGGCGGCGGTCGGCGAGGCGGAACCGTACGCCGACCTCGCCGACACCGTCCGGGACCGTCGCGCGGCCCTCGTCGACGCGCCGGCGACGTACGACAGTGCGACCGATCGTGCGGGGGTCGCTGCCCGCGCGGCGTACGTCGATGCCGTCGTCGCGGAGTTAGAGAGCGCCGCGGAGGACCGCGAGCACGCGACGACCGACGTTCTCGACGATGTGAACGAAGCCCTCGGCGGTCCCTCCGTCGGTGAGGCGATCGCCGCTCGCGAAACCGCGAGGGATCCGGGCACCCACACGGTCGCCGGCGACGGTCCGGGGGGTGCGGTGACATTCTCGCCGCGCGGCTCGCCGGGGTATCTCCCGCGGACCACGGTCGAGGGCGAACGGACGGACGGCGCGAGCGAGGCTTCGGTGCGACCGCTCGCCGTTCGGAACGTGAACTACGCCACCGTCCCGTACGGGGAGGCGTCGAGCGGGATCGTGGACCGTCTCCTCGGGGCGGGCGAGACGGTTCGAGTCGGCACCGCCGGGCGCGCGCTCCTGCTCGCCGACGAGGCGCTGGACGCGGGCGACGACCCGGACCTCCGTGCCGACCGAAACGCGCTCGAGGGGCAAGTCGATGAGTCGCTCCGCACCGTCGACCGCGAGCTCGAAGACGCGCTGCGGGATCGGACCTCGCTCACGCGCGAGGAACGGCGCGACGCGATCGGCGAGGCCGCCGCCTCCTACGACTCGACGGGCCACCGAGCGGCCGCGGTCGAGGACGGGGAGTACGCCGAGCGGATCGCGGCCGAGGCCGCCGCCGCCGACGACCTCTCGACTGCGGCGGAGACGTCGCTGACCGCACACCTCCGCGTCGCGACGCGGAACGCGGCCGCCCGGGACGACGCCCGCGTTCCGACGCGGTTCGTCGAGCCGCCGGCGAAGGGGGCGCGCCTCCTCCTCCGAGATCGCATGGAGAGCGCGATCGAGGACGAGGCGGCCAGGGCGGGTGAGGCGGCGACCAGAGAGATCGGAGACCGGGCGGCCGAGGAGCTCGGCGAGGAGTGGTCGCTAAAGCCCGCCCGGAGCGTCGGGGCGGGGGTGCCGGTCGCGCCGGTCCCGGGGTACTGGATGGCGACGGTGAACGCGTGGCGCGTCCAAGTCCGCGGTGAGTATCCCCGGTTCGCGCTGCGCGCTGACGTCGGCACGCCGACGGAGCCCTTCGAATACGTTCGAGAGGAGGGCACTGTGACCCTCGAGCTCGACGAGGAAACCGTGCAGCTCGGTGCGACGGAGCCGGTTCGGTTCGAGACGGGGACCGTCGTCGCGGTCGCGGTGCCGGCCGGCCCGCCGGGCGTCGGAGACGTCGACGGGACCCGCGACGAGACCTCCGCCGGGTGGCCGTGCCCGGGCGCGACGGAGGAGTCGCCGGAGGGAGACGAGGAGTGTTCGGTCCCGTAAGCCGACCGCAGCCGTTTTGAGAGACGCCGACCGAAAACGACCATGTTTCACGAGGTCGTCGAAGACGGGACCGTGTCCGGGGGCGGTGAGACTCCCGACGCGGACGAAATCAGGTCGACAGCGCTGCTGGCCGCGTTCGAGGCGCTGGTGAGCGAGTCGGTGGCCGAGGCCGGACGCGGGCGCGTCGCCGACGAGACCGGCGTCGACGAGGCGTCGATCGAGGCGGCCGCCGGCGGCGACGTGGCGGAGCTCAGCGTCACCGACGGGGCGGCGATCGTCGCCGTGACGGCCGACCGCGACGCCGAGACGATCGTCGCGGAGCTGCGAGACCACCTGCTACTGGGAATGGCGACCGCGGTGCTCGACGTCGACACCATCGCGGCGGGGATCGACGCGGATCTCACCGGTCAGGAGGTCCAGCAGGCCCTCGAGGGACGCGCCGGGATGACGCTGGAACAGCTCGCGGAAATCATGGCAGTTATCGAGCGGCGCAAGCGATGAGGGTCGTCGTCGTCGGATGCGGCTACGTCGGCCTCGAACTCGCGGCGCAACTCGCCGCGCGCGGTCACGCGGTGACGGGCGTGCGTCGGTCGGACGCGGGCCTCGACGCCGTGGAGGCGGTCGGGGACCACCCCGATGACGGCACCGAAGGAGCCGTCGACGCGGTGCGCGCGGACGCGACCGATCCGGCGTCACTCGACGTGCTGCCCGACGCGGACGCCGTCGTCTTCGCGGCCAGTTCGGGCGGTCGCGGGGCCGAGGCGGCCCGCGAGGTGTACGTCGACGGCCTCAGGAACGTGATCGAGACGTACGCCACGCGGTCGTCGCCGCCGGACAGGCTCGTGTACACCTCGTCGACGGGCGTGTACGGCGACCACGACGGCGGGTGGGTCGACGAGGAGACGCCGCTCGACCCGACGACAGAGAAGACGCGAGTCCTCGCCGAGGCGGAACGGATCGCCCTAGAGGCGGCCGACAACGCCGGAATAGACGGAACCGTCGCCCGGTTCGCGGGGCTGTACGGTCCGGACCGCTACCGACTCGACCGGTACCTCAACGGACCTGTCACTGCGGGATACCTCAACATGGTGCACCGGGACGACGCCGCGGGGTCGATCCGGTACCTCCTCGAAACGGACCGCGCGCGCGGTGAACCCGTCGTGGTGGTCGACGATGAACCGGTCGACAAGCACGCGTTCGCCGACTGGCTCGCCGACGAGTGCGGCGTGTCACGGCCAGAGAAACAGTCGAAAGCCGACCGGATCGCGGCCGGTAACCTCTCTCCGGCCGCCGAACGACGGATCCGCACGAGCAAACGCTGTTCGAACGACCGCCTGCGCGCGCTCGGCTACGAGTTCGCGTACCCGACGTTTCGCGAGGGGTACCGCGACGCCGTCCGGTCGTTCCGCGCCGCCGAAGAGTGAGCGCGGCCGCGGATCCCGTCGTCGTCGGTTGGTCGGAACGGTGACGAACCTTCATGTATAGGGAGGGAGTGTCGGCGACACATGTGGAGCCTGAGTGGGAACGACGAGCGGTTCTCGCAGGCGGAGGCACTCGCCCGAGAGAACCCGGAGCTGACGGCCGTCGCGCTCGTCGTCGCACTCGTCGTGATCGTCGGGGGGTACTTTCTGTTCCGCACTCGCTGGACGACCGGGGGGCGGTTCCGTCGACTGCTCGCCGATCAGGACGAGATCACGGTGTTGATGCACCCGAATCCCGACCCGGACGCGATGTCGGCCGCCCTCGGCGTCGCGTCGCTCGCGTCGCAGGTCGACGTCGACGCGACGGTGCAGTATCCCGGACAGATCCGACATCAGGAGAACCGCGCGTTCCGCACGGTCCTCGATCTTAACTTGGAGCCGATTTCGCACGTGAGCGACCTCGCCGCGGAGTCCGTCGTCCTCGTCGATCACAACGAGCCGCGCGGGTTCGCTGGCGCGGACGGCGTGCTTCCCGTCGCGGTCGTCGATCACCACCCCGGCGACGGCGCCGGGGAACGGTTCACCGACGTCCGCACGGATTACGGCGCGACCGCGTCCGTCGTCGCGGAGTACTTCAAGGAGAACGGGGCGACTCCGGTCCCGCCGGACAAGCACGCGAGCGAGACCGGCAGCGACCTCACGCTCCCGACGGACACCGCGACCGGACTGTTGTACGGCATCCTCGCCGACACCAAACACCTCACGGTCGGCGCGAGCGAGTCGGACTTCGCCGCCGCCGCGTACGTGTACCCCGGCGTCGACCAGGACTGCCTCGACCGGATCGCCAACCCCGCGGTCGACGCGGAGGTGCTGGAGGTGAAGGCGCGGGCGATCGCGGGACGTCGCATCGAGGGGTCGTTCGCGGTCGCCGACGTCGGCGGCGTGAACAACGTGGACGCGATTCCGCAGGCTGCCGACGAGCTGATCCAGCTCGAAGGCGTCAGCGCCGTCGTCGTGATCGGCGAGCGAGACGGGACGGTCCACCTCTCCGGGCGCTCCAGGGACGATCGGGTCCACATGGGTAACGCGATCGAGTCGGTGCTGGCGGACGTCGAGAACGGCAACGGAGGCGGCCACTCGCGGATGGGCGGCGGTACCATCGCGCCGAGGGTCGATCCGACCGGTGAGGAGGGGTCAAAGCCCATCAACCGGGACGAGCTCGCCGACGCCCTCTTCCGGGCGATGGCCGGCGACGTGTGAGTCGCCGGGACGCGGGAGCGTTTCGACCTCGGGTGTCAGTTTTAATTACCGGGCCGCAGAGGAGACGGTATGGACGTTGATATCCCGACCGAGGACGGCTGGCGCGCGCTCGCCGGCGTCGGTGTCGGGTACGCGCTCGCGACCGGACTGATATTCATCCTGCTGTTCGTCGTTCCGTACCTGGTCGTGCGGGGGATGTAGCCGCAAAAAAACGGTCCTGGTCGCCCGGAAAACCGATCGCGGTCGCCCGGAAGCGTCAGGCGAACGCGAGCGAGTCGTCGGCGCCGCTCTCGTCGTCCTGCTGGAGCTTCTCGTGGGCCTCGAGGAAGTCGTCGAGCGTGACCTCGGTGCGGTCGTCGCGGATGGCGAACATCCCGGCCTCCGTGCAGATGGCCTTGATGTCGGCACCGGACGCTTCCGGGGTCATCTCGGCGAGCTCGTCGAAGTCGATGTCGCTCGCGAGGTTCATCTTCCGGGTGTGGATCTGGAAGATGATCTCGCGACCGTCGGTGTTCGGCTTGGGCACCTCGATGAGCCGGTCGAACCGACCCGGGCGGAGGATGGCCGGGTCGAGCATGTCGAAGCGGTTGGTGGCGGCGATGATGCGGACCTCGCCGCGCTCGTCGAAGCCGTCCATCTCGGAGAGCAGCTGCATCATCGTCCGCTGGACCTCGGCGTCGCCGGAGGTCTTCGAGTCCGTCCGCTTCGAGGCGATCGCGTCGATCTCGTCGATGAAGAGAACGGCCGGCTGGTTCTCGCGAGCGACCTCGAACAGGTCGCGGACGAGCTTCGCGCCCTCGCCGATGAACTTGTGGACGAGCTCGGAGCCGGCCATCTTGATGAACGTCGCGTCCGTCTCGTTGGCGACGGCCTTCGCGAGCATCGTCTTCCCGGTGCCGGGCGGACCGTAGAGGAGAACGCCACTGGGCGGCGTGATCCCGACGTCCTCGAACATGTCCGGGTGCTCCAGCGGCATCTCGACGGTCTCGCGGACCTCCTGCATCTGGTCTTCGAGCCCGCCGATGTCGGCGTAGGTGACGTCGGGCGAGTGCTCGACCTGCATCACGCGAGCGCGCACGTCGGTCTCCTTCTCCAGCTTCTTCACGACGGACAGGGAGTTGTTGACCGCGACCCGGTCGTCGGGGTCGAGCTTCTCGCGCATCTCGGCCGTGATCTCCGTGAGCGCCTCCTGGTTGTTGCCGTGCTGTTTGATCACGGCACCGTCGGGCGTGATCTCCTGTACGGTCGCCACGAACAGCGGGGACTGCTTCAGCTTCTTGTTCTCGTGAGTGAGCCGCTCGAGCTTCTGCTGGTACTTGTTGTTCTCCGCGTTCGCGTCGAGGAGCTTGTCCCGCATCTCCTCGTTCTGTGACTCCAGCACGTCGAGTTCCTCTTGAAGGGACTCGATCTTCTCCTGTCTCGACGCCGCGCCCTCGTCGTAGGGCAGATCGACGTCGTCGACGGTATCGGTCATTGTCCGTAATAAGGCGTCTCGCGCGTAAGAGGTTTCGGGTGGGGGAGAGTTCGACCGGTCGGAGCCGAAATAAAATACTCAGAAGTAATAAAAAAGGATAGTAAATATTATTTAACGGCATGAGCTACAGGGAGGTACGCATGAGTACCACCGACGCCGTCGCCGCCGACGAAGACGTCACGGACCGCTGGAACGCCGTCCGCGACCTGCCTCCGAGCGCGAAGCTCGTGGCGAAGGTCCTCGATTACAACGACACGCTGACGCAGAGCGAACTCGCCGAGGAGACGCTGCTCCCGCCCCGGACCGTCAGATACGCGCTCTCACGGCTGGAGGAGGAGGACGTGGTCGACTCGCGGTTCTCGTTCGCCGACGCGCGAAAGCGGCTGTACACGCTCGCGGTGTGAGCCGGCAGGAACGCCGCCGACGCGAGGGCGTCGCCTTATCGCCGATGCCGACACAGAGGCGGCATGGTCTCGACTACCGCCGTCAAACGAGCGCTGGCCGCGCTGGCGACGCGCACCGACACCGCGACCCGGCCGTACGCCGCCGTGATCGACGAGGCCGAGGCCGCGAGAGCCGACCTGCGGCGCGCCGCCGGATTCGTCGACTCCGTCGGACTCGATGGGCTGTCCGAGGCGGTCGCTTCCGCCGAGTGCCACGGTGACGAGTCCGCGGCCGAACGGGGTCGCGCGGCGCTGGCCGCCTACCGAGACCTCCGCGAAGCGGCCGGTGGTGAGCGATGAACGGCGGCCGAATCCCCGAGCGATGAACGGCGGCCGAATCCCCCATCGACTCCGGCGTCGCAACCACTTCCGCTCCGGCCCCGGAATCCCTAAACCCGATACGGGCCAACACCCGGACAGATGATCCGGGTGATCCACACCGGCGACACCCACATCGGGTACGCCCAGTACCACTCGCCGGTTCGACGCCAAGACTTCCTCGACGCCTTCGCGGCCGTGATCGACGACGCCGTCGACGGCGACGTCGACGCGGTGATCCACGCGGGCGACCTCTTTCACGACCGACGGCCAGAGCTTCCCGACCTGATGGGCACCATCTCCGTGCTCCGGCGGCTCGATGACGCCGGGATCCCCTTCCTCGCGGTCGTGGGGAACCACGAGTCGACGCGGGGCGGGCAATGGCTCGACCTGTTCGAGCGGCTGGGGCTCGCGACCCGCCTCGGCGACGAGCCCACCGTCGTCGGCGACACCGCCTTCTACGGGCTCGATCACGTCCCCGTCTCTCGCCGCGACGACCTCGACTACGCGTTCGCCGACCACGACGCCGACTACGCGGCCCTCGTCGCCCACGGCCTCTTCGAGCCGTTCGGCTACGCCGACTGGGACACCGAGCAGGTGCTCACGGAGAGCACCGTCGCGTTCGACGCGATGCTCCTCGGCGACAACCACACCCCGGACGTCGCCGAGGTCGCCGGCACGTGGGTCACCTATCCGGGGTCCACGGAGCGCGCGAGCGCGAGCGAACGCGAGGGGCGCGGCTACAACCTCGTCACCTTCGACGCCGACGCCGCCGGAGGCGACGACCGCGTGGATATCCGGCGGCGCGCGCTCGACACCCGCCCGTTCGTCTTCGTGGAGGTCGACCTCCGCGAGGGCGAGGGCGAGGCGCGGGTGCGCGAGCGGGTCCGGCAGCACGACCTCACCGACGCCGTGGTCCTGGTCGACGTGACCGGCGACGGCGACCCCGTCACGCCGGCCGCGATCGAGGAGTTCGCGACCGACGCGGGGGCGCTCATCGCCCGGGTCGCCGACCGCCGCGAGGTCGAGACCGACGCAGAGGTGGACGTGAGCTTCGCCGACCCCGAGGACGCCGTCCGCGAGCGGATCGGGGAGATGGCCCTCTCCGAGGCCGCCCGCGATATCGACGAGGCCGTCCGGACGGACACGCTGCCCGACAGTAACGTCAGGACGACGGTGAAGGAACGTATCGAAGAGCGGCTCGACGACCTGGACGCGTTCGAACGTGGCGAGGTCGGCGACGGTGAGGCCGACGGCGACGAAGGAGCCAGCGACGACGAGAACGCCGGCGGCGACGACGATGACACCGACGCCGACGAGGACGCCGACGACGCCGAAGGAGCCAGCGACCCGGACGCGGCCGGGGACGAGACGGACGAAGAGACCGACGGGGACGACACCGCCGACGAACAGCGCCCTGAGGCACCCGCGACCGACGGTCAGGTGTCCATGGAGGACTACCTGTGAACTTCGACCGGGTTCGCCTCTCGAACTTCAAGCCGTACGGCGACGCCGACCTTCGGCTGACCCAGGGCGTCACGGTCATCCACGGGCTCAACGGCAGCGGCAAGTCGTCCCTGCTTGAGGCCTGTTTCTTCGCGCTGTACGGATCGAAGGCGCTTGACGGCACCCTCGACGACGTCGTCACGAAGGGCGAGGAGGAGACGGAGGTCGAGCTGTGGTTCACCCACGACGGGACGCCGTACCGCATCGAGCGCACGCTCCGGGTGTACGACGACCGCATCGACCATCAGTGCACGCTCGAATCGACCGACGGGGACGACGTGAGCCGCGACGGCGCCCGGGCGGTACGCGAGTTCGTCACCCGGCTGCTCCGGATGGACGCCGAGGCGTTCGTCAGCTGTGCGTACGTGCGGCAGGGAGAGGTGAACGAGCTGATCAACGCCACGCCGCGCGAGCGGCAGGACACGATCGACGACCTGCTCCAGCTCGGGAAGCTGGAGGAGTACCGAGAGCGCGCGGGCGACGCGCGGCTCGGCGTCGAAGACGTGCTGGAGAACCGCCGCGGGCGACTCGACCAGCTCGACGAGCAGATCGAGGCGAAAGAGGAGCGTGACCTCCACGACCGGCTCAACGGACTCGAAAGCGACCTCTCGGAGGTCACCGACGAGATCGACCGATACGAGGATCAGCGCGATCGGGCGACGGAGACGCGCGAAGCCGCGGCGGAGATCCTCGAGACCCACGCGGAAAAGCGCGAGGAGCTGGAAGCGGTCAGATCGGAGATCGGCGGGATCGAGGAGGCGATCCGCGAGGCGGAGCGCGAGCGCGACCAGCATCGGGACGCGATCGGGGAGGCCCGCGAGCAGATCGCGGAGATCGAGGCCGCGATCGACGACCGACTCGACGACGCCGGCCTCGACGCGGCCGACGAAGACGCCGTTGCGGCCCGCCGAGAGGCGCTCGACGACCGGGAGGTGGAGATCCGCGAGGAGCTCGACGACGAGCGGGTGGGCGCCGAGGCATTCCGCAATCAGGCGACGAACCTCGCCGGGAAGGCCGACGACCTCGCCGAGCGCGCGGCGGAACTCGAAGCGGAGGCCGGCGACCTCTCGGACGAGGCCGAGACCGCGGCGGAGGAGGCTGAGGAGCGCGAGTCCTCGATCGAGGAGCTCCGCGAGGAGGCCGAAGACCTCCGCGAGCGGTTCGCGACCGCCGACGTCGACCGCGACGAGGTCGGCGACGAGCGCGAGGCGCTCCGAGATCGCCGCGGCGAGGTCCGCGAGCGGATCGCGGAGCTGTCGGCAGAGCTGAAGAACGCCCGCGAGCGCGTCGCCGAGGCGGAGGAGCTGCTCGCGGCCGGCAAGTGTCCCGAGTGCGGCCAGCCGGTCGAGGACTCGCCGCACGCGACCGGGATCGAGGGCGACCGCGAGCGCGTCGACGAGCTGGAGAGCGAACTCGAGGCGGCCCGCGAGCGCGAATCGGACCTCGACGACCGGATCGAGGAGCTGGACGGTCTCGCCGAGGCCGCGGACCGGCTCGACCAGATCGACGAGACGACGGAGATGCTCGAAGAGCGCGTCGACGAGCGGCGGGCGGAGGCAGAGCGGAAGCGAGAGGCGGCCGAAGAGAAGCGCGAGGCGGCCGAAGAGAAGCGCGAGGCGGCCGAAGAGACTCGAGAGGTCGCCGCCGAGAAGCGCGAGGAGGCCGAGTCGGCGGCGGAGCGAGTGACGACCCTCGAGGAGGCGCTCGCCGAGGTCGACGACGCCAGAGAGGCGGTGGACGCGGTCGAAGAGCGCGTGGACGCGATCGTCGAGGCGGAGTCGGCGATCGAGCGCCGCCGGGAGAAGCGGGAGACCCTCACAGAGCTGAACGACGAGCGGCGCGAGCGACTCGCCGACAAGCGCGAGCGGCGTGACGAGCTCGCGGCTGCGGTCGACGAGGCGGCGGTCGAGGAGGCCAGAGAGCGGAAGCAACGGGCCGAGGAGTACCTGGAACGCGTCGACGCGGAGTTGGACCGGCTCGCAGAGCGACGGACGGAGCTTGGGAACGCGATCGGGAGCGTGAACGGCGAGATACGGGAGCTGGAGAACCTCCGTTCGGAGCGCGAGGAGCTGGCCGCGACCGTCGAGGCGCTCGAGGGCCTCCACGAGGAGACGAGCGAGCTGGAGGCGATGTACGGCGACCTCCGCGCGGAGCTCCGACAGCGCAACGTCGCCGAGTTGGAGCGCACCCTCAACGAGACGTTCGATCTGGTGTACGGCAACGACGCCTACTCGCACATCGAGCTCGACGGCGAGTACGCGCTCACCGTCTACCAGAAGGACGGCGAGACGCTGGACCCCGGACAGCTCTCCGGCGGCGAGCGCGCCCTGTTCAACCTCTCGCTGCGGTGTGCGATCTACCGGCTGCTCTCCGAGGGGATCGAGGGCGCGGCGCCGACGCCGCCGCTCATCCTCGACGAGCCGACCGTCTTCCTCGACTCCGGGCACGTCTCCCGGCTCGTCCGGCTCGTCGAGGAGATGCGCAGCTTCGGCGTGTCGCAGATCCTGATCGTCAGCCACGACGACGAACTGGTGGGCGCGGCCGACGAGCTGGTCACCGTCGAGAAGGAGCCGCGCTCGAACCGGTCGACCGCGCGCCGCGCGGACGCCGCCGAGCTCGACGTCGCCTCGCTCGCGGACGACTGACCGGACGCGACGTCTCCGTCACCCGGCAAGGCCCTCACCCGACAGGGCGCGCGACCGGCTGCGCGTCGAGCGCGCGACCGGCTACGCGTCGGCCGACGCGTCGTCGTCCCCGACCGGTCCGCCACGCAGGAGCTCGATCGCTTCGCTCGCGGAGTCCGTCGCCGCGTACCCCCGTCGCCCTCGGACCTCCACCTCGTCGACGAGGCCGGCCGCGCGCAGTTCGGTGATCGTCCCGTGGAGGTCCGACTCGCACATGTCGGCCGTATCGAGCAGCTCGATGGCGGAGAGCGGCCCCTCGTCGACGACGACGACCAGGAGGCCTAGCGACCGCTCGTCGTGGACCGCCCGCACGGCCTGTCGGACCGACGCGGGTATCCCGCCGGCCGCGGTCGCGAGCGGCGACTCCCCGTCGACGACGCTGAGCTCGTCGTTGTCGACGTAGCGCTCCGCGCCCGTGGCCGGGTCGCGGACGCGGCTCGACTGGGCGGAGCGCTTCACGAGGAGGTACGTCTCGCCGTCGGTGTCGCGAACCGTCTGCATTGGTACGAAGGAGTGGACGCCGGAGTATTACGCTTCCGGGGGATCGGGGTCGGAGGGGGAATCGGCGTCGGCAGAACCGGCCTCCTCCTCCCGCGAGCGCTCCCAGGCCCGGTACGTCTGGTAGGTCCGAACGCCGGCGAGGAGCCCGGCGGCGAGGAGGACGGGGCCGATCCGCGACCAGCCCTCGAAGTACCACACCATCGGGCCGAGCGCGACGAGGAGCACCGCCGCGTTGGCGTAGATCACGGCGACGACGAACGCGCGGAGCGTGTCGGAGTCGACGTCGCTCGCTCCCTCGAAGTCGCCCCCGTCGTCGAACGTCTTCACCGAGGGCGCCTTCGGGATGTCCGGCGTCATCTCTCGCTCGGCGTCGGAACTCTCGCCGAAAGAGACCTCGCCCTCGTCGTCCTCGTCTAGCCCGAACACGTCCGGCCGTACGCGGGGACGAGGCAAAGGGGTTCCGTCCGGTCACCTCGGACCGAGCGGCCGAGTCAGGTCGCGTCAGCGAGCCGAATCGTTCGGCTCGCCTCGACCCACGCGAGGGGATTCGCGGCGTCGAACAACACCACGTTCCCGTCGTCCTCGTACACCTCCACCTCGGCGTCGACCGCGTCGCGACCGGCCGGGCGAGCCACCGTAGGTTCCGAACGTGGGTCCGAAGACATGAACTGTGGTAAGTATTCACACATTAAAGTCCTTTCCGTGGCGGGAGTCCTCGCCGCACCCGAAAGCCGAGTTTTTTAGCCCGGTGACGCCGAAGGATCGATATGACTCAGTCGGGGCTGGCGGACTTCTCGTCGACCGGGGACGCGGACGACGGGAGGGACGACGGCACGGAGGCCGAACGAGAGGACCTCGCCGCGCAGGAGGCGGCCGTCGTCGCCGGCGGCGGGCGGGGCCACGTCAGCGACGTCGTCGACGTCGACGAGGCGAAGTTCCCGGAGTCGACCGGGACCGTCGAACTGATGATCACCCAGATCGACTACGCCGTGGAGGGGTACGGGAGCGACGAGTACCCGGTCGTCCACGTCTTCGGCCGACGCCCGGCGGAGCACGTCGACGGCGACGTCGAGCACGACGTCCGCGAGCACGTCCGCGTGCTGGGCGTGGAGCCGTACTTCTACGTCCCCACCGTCGACCTCGACCGCGACCCCGTCGAGGAGTACGACGTCGTGATCGGCACGCGCGAGGAGACTCCGAGCGGCGACGCGTACGAGAGCATCCGGGGGGAGCCGCTCACTCGAATCGTCACCCGGACGCCCCGGGACGTCGGGAACATCCGCGACGACTTCGAGACGACGTTCGAGGCCGACATCCTCTTTCCTAACCGCTTCCTCATCGATAACGGTCTCAATGGCGGGATGCGGGTCGAAGAGCGCCGGCTCGACGACGGCTCCGGAACGATGCAGGTCCACGAGGGGCAGCTGGAGCCGGCCGACGTCGACGCCGACCTCCGCGTGAACACCTTCGACATCGAGGTCGACGACCGCCGCGGCTTCCCCGAGGACGGCGAGGAGCCGATCATCTGTCTCACGAGCCACGACTCCTACGACGAAGAGTACGTCGTCTGGCTGTACGACGCCCCCGAGGCCGAGATCCAGCCGCCCGAGGACCTCCCCGACTACGAGGGGATCGTCGGCGACGGCGAGGGGGTGAATTTCGAGGTTCGCACGTTCGAGGAGGAGGCCGCGATGCTCGACGCGTTCATCGACTACATCGACGACACCGATCCCGACCTCCTGACGGGGTGGAACTTCGAGGACTTCGACGCGCCGTACGTCCTCGACCGACTGGAGGTGCTCGACGACGGGAGCCAGTACGACCTCTCCGTCGACCGGCTCTCCCGGATCGGCGAGGTGTGGCGCTCCGGCTGGGGCGGTCCGGACATCAAAGGTCGGGTGGTTTTCGACCTGCTGTACGCGTACAAGCGGACGATGTTCACGGAGTTGGAGTCGTACCGGCTCGACGCCGTCGGCGAGCGCGAGCTCGGCGTCGGCAAGGAGCGCTACACGGGCGACATCGGCGACCTCTGGGAACAGGACCCCGAGCGCCTGCTGGAGTACAGCATCCGCGACGTGGAGCTGTGCGTCGAGATCGACCGAAAGCAGGACGTGATCGCCTTTTGGGACGAGGTGCGCACCTTCGTCGGCTGCAAGATCGAGGACGCGCCGACCCCCGGGGACACCGTCGACATGTACGTCCTCCACAAGGCATTCGGGAAGTTCGCGCTCCCGACGAAGGGCCAGCAGGAGTCGGAGGACTTCGAGGGCGGCGCCGTCTTCGACCCCATCACGGGGGTCAAGGAGATGGTGACGGTCCAGGACCTGAAGAGCCTCTACCCGATGTGCATGGTAACGATCAACGCCGGTCCGGAGACGAAGGTCGACCCCGCGGCGTACGACGGCGAGACGTACGTCGCGCCCAACGGAACCCACTTCCGGAAGGAGCCGGACGGGATCATGCGCGAGATGGTCGACGAGCTCCTCTCCGAGCGCGAGGAGAAGAAATCGCTCCGGAACGACCACGAACCCGGCACCGAACCGTACGAGCAGTACGACCGACAGCAGGGAGCTGTCAAGGTTATTATGAATTCGCTCTACGGCGTGACGGGATGGGACCGGTTCCGGCTGTACGACAAAGAGGGCGCAGCGGCCGTCACGGCGACCGGTCGAAAGGTCATCGACTTCACGGAGGAGGCCGCGAACGAGCTCGATTATCAGGTTGCGTATGGTGACACCGACAGCGTTATGTTATCTTTGTCTGGCATGTCGAAGGAAGAGGCGATCGAGACCTCCTTCGAGATAGAGGACCACATCAACGAGCGCTACGATGACTTCGCGCGCGACGAGCTCAACGCCGACTCACACCGCTTCCAGATCGAGTTCGAGAAGCTCTATCGGCGGTTCTTCCAGGCGGGCAAGAAGAAGCGGTACGCCGGCCACATCATCTGGAAGGAGGGGAAGGACGTCGACGACATCGACATCACCGGCTTCGAGTACAAGCGCTCCGACATCGCCGGGATCACGAAGGAGGTCCAGCAGAACGTCATCGAGACGATCGTCACGGGCGACGACATCGACGAGGACATGCAGGAGGTGAAGGCATACCTGGTGGACGTCATCGCGCGCGTACTCGACGGCGATGTCGACCTCGACGAGATCGGGATCCCGGGCGGGATCGGCAAGAAGCTGGACGCCTACGACACCCCGACCGCGCAGGTGCGGGGCGCGAAGTACGCGAACCTCATGCTCGGGACCAACTTCGGGAGCGGGTCGAAGCCGAAGCGGCTCTACATCGAGAAGGTCCACCCCGACTTCTGGCAGCGGATGGAGGAAGAGGAAGGGCTCGACCCGCAGCGCGACCACCTGTACGGGGAGTTCAAGCGCGACCCCGACGTGATCTGCTTCGAGTACGCCGATCAGGTCCCCGACGAGTTCGAAGTCGACTGGGAGAAGATGCTGGACAAGACGCTGAAAGGGCCGATCGAGCGCGTTATCGAGGCGCTCGGGATGTCTTGGGAGGAGGTCAAGACCGGACAGGAGCAGACCGGTTTGGGCTCATTCATGTAGGTGAGTCGCATCGGAGAAAGCACTTTTCGATCGTTGGAAAATTTCTTATCGTATTCGAGAGTTTTGACGGGGAGATTCGTAACCATTAACCTCCTCAACCACTACTGTCGAGTCACGAGGCACGAGAATACACATGGCTACTCTCGAAATCAACGATCTTCACGCACGAGTGGCGGAAGAGGGCGGCGAACGCATCCTTCGCGGGGTCGACCTGACCGTCGAGACCGGCGACATCCACGCGCTGATGGGGCCGAACGGTTCCGGGAAGTCGACGCTGGCGAAGGTCATCGCCGGCCACCCGGCGTACGAGGTCACCGGCGGCGAGGTTCTGCTCCACCTCGACGAGGAGGACGTCGCCGACGTCGACGCCGACCTCGACGACGAGGACTACCACTGGGAGCTGTTGGAGCTGGAGCCGAACGAGCGCGCCGCGCTCGGCATCTTCCTCGGCTTCCAGTACCCGGCGGAGATCGAGGGTGTCACGATGACGAACTTCCTCCGACAGGCGCTCAACGCCAAGGCGGACGAGCGCGAGGAGCTGTTCGAGGACGAAGACGCCGAGGGTGCCGACGCGGACGACGAGGACGAGGGGTACGACACCTCCCCGATGGAGGGCCCCGCCGACGACGGCGAGATCGGCGTCGCCGAGTTCCAACAGATCCTCTCGGAGAAGATGGCACTGCTCGACATGGACGAGAAGTTCATGCAGCGCTACCTCAACGCCGGCTTCTCCGGCGGCGAGAAGAAGCAGAACGAAGTCCTGCAGGCCGCGATGCTGGAGCCCGCGATCGCCGTGCTCGACGAGATCGACTCCGGGCTCGACATCGACCGGCTCCAGGACGTCTCGAAGGGGATCAACGCGCTCCGTGACGAGCAGGGCACGGGCGTCCTCCAGATCACCCACTACCAGCGGATCCTCGACTACGTCGAGCCCGACCACGTACACGTGATGCTCGACGGCAAGGTCGTCAAGAGCGGTGGCGCGGAGCTCGCCGAGAAGCTCGAGGACAAGGGATACGACTGGGTCCGCGAGGACGCGTTCGAGACGGCGTAACCGAAATCAGGCACGCGATACACCTAAATCCGCAACGACGTAACACAAAATCATGAGTTCACAACAGGACGAACTGAAGGAGACAGACACCGAGGCCCGCTTCGAATTTAAGAAGGAGGAGAAATCCGCCTTCCAGACCGAGAAGGGTCTCACCGAGGAGACGGTCCGCGTCATCTCGGAGGACAAGGACGAACCGGAGTGGATGCTGGAGCGGCGCCTGCGCGCGCTCAAGCAGTTCCAGGAGATGCCGATGCCGACCGACTGGCCCGGCCAGCCCGACCTCTCGGAGGTCGACGTCGACGAGATCATCCCGTACATCCGGCCGGACGTCGACGTCCGCGCCGGCGTCGACGACTGGACGGAGCTCCCGGACGAGATCAAGGACACCTTCGACAAGCTGGGCATCCCGGAGGCCGAGAAGAACGCGCTCTCCGGCGTCGGCGCCCAGTACGAGTCCGAGGTCGTCTACCAGAACATGCAGGAGCGCTGGGAGGAGAAGGGCGTCATCTTCTGTAACATGGACGAGGCCGTCCAAGAACACGAGGAGCTCGTCCGCGAGCACTTCATGACGAAGTGCGTCCCCCCGAGCGACAACAAGTTCGCCGCGCTCCACGGCGCCATCTGGTCCGGCGGCTCGTTCGTCTACGTCCCCGAAAACACCACCGTCGACATGCCGGTGCAGGCGTACTTCCGGATGAACTCCGAGGGGATGGGTCAGTTCGAGCACACGCTCATCATCGCCGAGGAGGGCTCGGAAGTCCACTACATCGAGGGCTGTTCCGCGCCGAAGTACTCGGCGTTCAACCTCCACTCCGGCGGCGTCGAGGTGTTCGTCGGCGAGGACGCCCACGTCCAGTACTCGACGGTGCAGAACTGGTCGAAGAACACGTACAACCTGAACACCAAGCGCGCGATCGCCGAGAAGGGCGGGCGCATGGAGTGGATCTCGGGGTCGATGGGGTCGA
Source organism: Halorubrum sp. (assembly GCF_046498025.1). NCBI lineage: Archaea > Methanobacteriati > Methanobacteriota > Halobacteria > Halobacteriales > Haloferacaceae > Halorubrum > Halorubrum sp. The sequence continues at coordinate 6,035 of NZ_JAWOBM010000052.1, read as the reverse complement.
AGGCGACGATGCTGTACCCCTCGACGATCCTGAAGGGACGCGGCGCCTCCGACAACCACATCACCATCGCCTTCGCGGGCGAGGGCCAGAACATCGACACGGGCGCGAAGGTGTACCACAACGCGCCTGACACCAAGTCGACCGTCGAGTCGAAGTCGATCGCGAAGGACGGCGGCCGCACGAACTACCGCGGGCTCGTCCACATCGCGGACGGCGCGGAGAACTCCTCGACGGCCGTCGAGTGCGACGCGCTGATGTTCGACAACAAGTCGACGTCGGACACGATGCCGTACATGGAGATCAACGAGTCGAAGGTCGACGTCGCCCACGAGGCGACCGTCGGGAAGATCGGCGACGAGGACATCTTCTACCTGCAGTCGCGGGGCCTCGACGACGACGACGCGAAACAGATGATCGTCTCGGGCTTCATCGAGCCCATCACGGAAGAACTCCCGATCGAGTACGCCGTCGAGCTGAACCGGCTCGTCGAGCTCGAGATGGAGGGCTCGCTCGGATAACATGAGCACGCAAGCAATCGAGAGCCTCTCTGAGGACACGGTCCGACGCATCGCCGACGAACGCGACGAGCCCGAGTGGCTCTTAGAGACCCGTCTGAACGCGCTCTCGGCGCTGGAGACGGCCGAGCTCCCCGACGTCATCCAGACGCCCGGACGCCGCTGGACCGACCTGGAGGCGCTCGACTTCGAGGCGCTCGTCGACCCGCTGAACCAGTCCGACGCCACGGAGCGGACGGCCGGCGACGACGAGGTCGTCGTCCTCCCCTTCACCGAGGCGTTCGACGAGTACGGCGACGTCATCGAGGCGAACTTCGGCTCGGTGCTCGACCCCGAACACAACTACCTCACGGCCCTGTCGGTCGCGCTCTTCACCACCGGCACGTTCGTCTACGTCCCGGAGGGCGTCGACGTCGAGGACGTGACGGTGCGCGCGGAGATGAACTCCCGCTCGCTGTTCAGCCAGACGCTCGTCGTCGCCGAGGAGTCGTCGTCGGTGACGATCCTCGAGTCGATCGAGAGCGGTGAGGGAAGCGTCGACGGCGACCGATACTTCTCGAACCTCGTCGAGATCGTCGCGGGCGAGAACGCGAACGTCCAGTTCGGCTCGCTCCAGAACCTCGACGACGACTCGTACACCTACTCGCTGAAGCGCGGCGTGACGGACACGTACGCGACGATCGACTGGATCGAGAGCAACTTCGGCTCGAAGCTCACCCGCTCCGACGTCGAGACCGAACTGAACGGCGACGGCTCCGAGAGCCAGATCGTCGGGACGTTCTTCGGCACCGACGACCAGCACTTGGACCTGAACGCCCGCGTCTGGCACCAGGCCGAGCACACGACGGCCGACCTCGTCACGCGCGGCGTGCTCGACGACGTGGCTCGCTCCGTCTACGAGGGCGTACAGGACGTCGGCGAGGACGCGTGGAACACCTCCAGCTACCAGCGCGAGAACACGCTGATGCTGTCGGACGACGCCGAGGCCGACGCGTCGCCGAAGCTGATCATCCACAACCACGACACCGAGGCCTCACACTCCGCGACGGTCGGGCAGGTCGACGCCGAGGACCTGTTCTACCTCGAGAGCCGCTCGATCGACTCGCGCACGGCGCGGAACATGCTCGTCGAGGGCTTCTTCGTGCCCGTGTTAGAGGAGATCGCGGTCGACGAGTTCCGCGACGACGTCGAAGAACTCGTCTTCCAGCGGCTCAAGTAGCCGGCCGCGTGCGGCGGCTCGCGGAGCCCCGACACCGGATGATTTCGGGTTTTCGCCCGTTTGCGCCGACGAGCCGCGTCCGTGTGTACCGACGAGCCCCGGCCAGAGGGGAACTTCTTAAGTCGGACTACGCCCGAAGTCCAGTGTATGCGAACGGGCGTATCGAGCAGTGACGGGTGGTTGCCGTGAGCGTGAGCCAGCGGATCGCCTCCGACGACCAGCTCGCTCGGCTGTTGCAGATCGGGATCGTGCTGGAGGAGGTCGTCGAGGCGCGGGCACACCACCACTATCGGGGCGTCGACGCCGACCTCGACGAGGAGATCGAGACGCTGCTCGCGGACGCGGCCGAGGAGTCCGCCGAGCACCGGGAACGGCTGGAGTCGCTCATCGCCGGGCTCGGGGTCGAGAGCGTCCCCTTCGACGAGATCGAGTCGCTCGTCGACGCCCGCTACGGCCGGACCAAGCCCGAGGATTTCGACGGGATCCTGTACGACCAACTGTGTAACGAGGAGACCGCCTACAAGTTCTACGACGATCTCATCGAAGCTATCGAGGCGTCCGACGCCGAGTTCTCGATCGGCCGGGAGCGCCTCCTGGAGACGCTGCGAACGATCCGGGAGGAGGAAGCGGAGGGCGTCAGCGAGGTCACGGAGGTCATGGAGCGACGATGAACCGGCGCACCGAATCGATGACGAGCCCCGACGGAGGAAAGCCGTGAACACCGCAGACCAGTACCTCAAGACGATATACGTCGTACAGCAACAGGAGGACGGCCCGGCCTCGACGGGATCGGTGGCCGACGCCCTCGACGTCAGCCCGGCGAGCGCGAACGAGATGATCGGGAAGCTGGAGGAGCGCGGGCTCGCCGAACACGAGAAGTACAAGGGGGTCCGTCTCACCGACGACGGGATTATCCGAGCGCGGGACGCCCTCCAGACCTACTGCATCATCGAGCGCTTTCTCACGAACGTGCTCGGCGTCGAGGAGTTCCGCGAGGAGGCCCGCGAGCTGGAAGCCGTCATCGACGACACCGTCGCCGAGCGGCTCGATACGATCATCGACCGCCAGCCGGAGTGCCCGGACTGCTTCGACCCCGAGACCGACGCCTGCGCGTGTCTGGAGATCGCCGTCGCGCCGGTCGAATCGGAGTAACGAGGGTCAGAGCCCGGTCGCGCGCCGTCGTCCGTGCGACCTTAGACGCCGGTCGAGTACCGCAGAATGCCCGCGATGCCGCCGAACGCGTCCATCAGCTGCTCGCCCTTCTCGAAGTCCGTCGAGATGAACTTCGTGTCCGTGCCGCGCTGCTCGGCGATATTCATCAAGTGTTCGATGACGTCGTCGCGCTCGTCGACGTCGGCCGGCTCGCCGCACTCGGTACACTCGTGTTCGGGGGTCGAGTGCCGGGAGTCGACCACCTCGTACTCCTCGTGGCCGTTCGGGCACTCGTAGACGACGACGTCTGAGCGGAGGTCCTCGGAGATGAGCAGCCGATCGACCGAGCCCATGATCAGGTTTCGGCGGGTCTGCTCGAAGCCGTAGGTCGCCTCCTCGCCGGTGTGGAGCTTCTCGAAGAACTCCTCCATGTGGCGTTTGTCCTCGACGATCTCCTGATCGGCGAGCGCTTCGCTGGCGTTGTCGACGAGGTCTTTTAACCCGGACTCGTCGGTGTAGGCCACGTCGAACTTGCCGAGCACCTTGTCCTGCAGCTCGTGGTGGAGGTAGTCGCCGTCGAGGAACTCGTCTTTCGTCGGGGAGGGACCGCCGACGAGGATGCCGTCGAGTTCGTGGCGCTTGTCGACGAACAGGTCGTTGGCCATCCCCGCGACCTCCTGATAGAAGTTGTCGATCGCTTCGAGCCGGAGGCGGGCGAACCGTTGGGCAGACTGCCCCCCCTTCCGCTGTTTGCCGGGGACGAGCGAGGAGGCGGACTTGACGGGCTCGATCCGCTTGCCCTTCAGCCAGCCGACGTTGGCCTCGCGACGGTCCAAGACGATGAGCCCGAACAGGCCGGAGTCCTCCAGCATGTGTTCGAGCGGCTCGGTGAGGAACTCGGAGTCGCAGTGGTAGCGGAACGACTCGACGGGCTGTGGCGGCGACTCCAGCGTCCGGGTGACCATGTCGGTCTGGCCGCCGCCGGCGTCGATCGCTCCGGAGAAGATCACGATCCCGTTCTCGGGTGGGAACGTGTCGTAGTAGCGGAGACGGTCCTTGATCGAGGTGAGCGCGTCCTGCACGGCCGTCCGGGTCTGCTTGGACTTGATGTTGGACGCCTCGCTGTGTTCCTGAGTGACGTGCGCGACCACGTCGGAGATCTGCCGGTCTTCGGGGATGTAGATGGTGACGAGCTGCGTGCCGGAGCCCTCGAAGTCCTTGAGCTCCTCGATGACCTTGCGGAACTCGTACTTCCGCCGGTCCTCGCTCGCCGCTTGGGCGTCACTACTCATTACCCGAACTACGGCGGCGTGCGTGTAAGTAAGCTTTGACCTTCCCGCCCAGACGACGGTACCGGATCGCACGGGCGGTCGATCGCTGGGTCGTTTACAAACAACGGGCGGCGGCACGTGCCTGCGAGGCCGCGTCGCGGCCGAGCAGCGCGCGCGAGGGAGTCGCGAGCAGAGAGGGACCTCTGGTCCCTCATGCAGCCGGCGCGTAGCGCCGGCGACGAAGCGAGCGACGAGGCTGGGGAGGCGTGAGGTGCGGTTGCTGTGCGGGGTGGATCTCACGGCTGGGGCTTTGGCGGTCTATGTCGCCGATCTATCGGTAACCGTTTATAAGCGAGTGGCTGGAGGTTTGGCGGTGGTCACCGTAGCGTCGCCAGCGACGCCCCGATTGAAAAGGGCCGAACGACCGACCCAATCGCCCGGATCCTACATCGACTCGGGCGCTTCGACCCCGAGCACGTCCAGCGCGTTCGCCATCGTGTGCTTCGCGGCCGCGACGAGCGCGACGCGGGCGGCCCGGAGCTCGTCGTCCTCGGCGGTGACGACCGGGCACTCCCGGTAGAAGGCGTTGTACGCGTCGGCGAACTCGCGGGTGAACGTCGCGACCGTGTGCGGCTCCAGGTCGTCGGCCGCCGCCTCGATGACGGCGGGGAAGCGGGCGATCTCGCGCAGGAGCTCGCGCTCCTCGTCGGTCTCAAGGACCGCGCCGTCGACGTCGAGGGCGCCGTGATCGACGGTCGCCTCGTCTCCGCCGCCACCCGCCGTCACACCCGGCACCTCCACGCCGGCGGTCGCGGCCTCGCCGAGGATGCCGGCGCAGCGCGCGTGGACGTACTGGACGAACGGGGCCGACTGCGCCTCGAAGTCGAGCGCGTCCTCCCACTCGAAGGTGATCGCCTTCGCGGGCTGCTTGGAGACGATGTCGTACCGCACCGCGCCGATCCCGACCTGGTGGGCGATGCGTTCGACGTCCTCGTCGGTCAGGTCGTCGTCGCGGATGCGGTCGTCCATCCGGGTCTCGACCGCCTCGCGGGCGCGGTCGATCGCCTCGTCGAGCAGGTCGTCCAGCATCACGCCGGTCCCCCGACGGGTGGACATCTTCCCGTCCGGGAGGTTGACGTACGAGTAGATGACGTGGCCGAGCCGGCTCGTGTCGTTACCGAGCAGCTCCAGGGTCGCGTCGAGCTGGTCGGCCTGCAGCTTGTGGTCCTCGCCGAGGACGGTAACGGCGCGGTCGTAGTTGTCGAACTTCCACTCGTGGTGCGCCAGGTCGCGGGTGGTGTAGAGGCTGGTGTCGTCGGAGCGGAGGAAGACGAGGTTCTTGTCGATCCCCCACGCGTCGAGCTCCAGCTGCCAGGCGTCATCCTCGTAGACGGCCTGATCGGTCTCCTTGATCCGCGCGGCGATGTCGTCGGTGGAGCCGTCGCGCATGAACCGCGTCTCCTTGACGAACTTGTCGAACTCCGCGGGGAGCCGCGCGAGACACTCCTTCATGCCGCCGAGGACGGTGTCGACGACCTCGCCGACGCGCTCGTACGTCTCCTCGTCGCCCGCTTCGAGGCCCCGCAGGATGGCAGAGATCTCCGCCTCCGCGGCCTCGACGGCCGCGTCGTCTGCCTCCTCCAAGAAGGCGTTCCCCTTCCGGTAGTAGCGGACGAGGTCGTACTCGGCGCGGTCGCGGGCGGGTTCCTCGTCGAGGTCCGACTCGTCGAACCGCTCGTACGCCCACGTGAACACCGCCATCTGGCGGCCCGCGTCGTTGACGTAGTAGTGCCGGTCGACGTCGTAGCCGGCGTACGCCAGCAGGTTCGCGACCGCGTCGCCGACGATCGGGTTGCGCGCGCGACCGACGTGGACCGG